>NZ_JBQQCH010000012.1:0-66132 GCF_052245515.1 Pseudarthrobacter sp. 1C304
GAAGCAGCGAGAATCGACATCCCGCCACACACCGAGTCAACGAACTCAGTGCGGGCATTCGAAGGAAACAACTTGACCATGAAACGCTCCATCCATCAGAGCGTTGCAACGACCATATGACTTTGCCTGCACTGCAGCGCCAAGATGTGGCGCATTCGTCACCTTGGCGCAGAACCATGGATCTGACTCCTCTCGGTCCTCCGGCAATCGCGGAGGACCGAGAGTTGGACGGTGGAGGCACAGCATCACGGCCGATCGCTCCAGGCTCATGAATCCTGGGACGTGCGCCTAGAAGAAGTCTTGCTGGCGAGGAAGTCCAGCCAATTTTCCGCGATCAGCGGCGGCGCCCCGGCGTCGTCCATCGAGCACAAACGCCGGCGGCGGTCTTCGGACCGCCCCAGTCGACACCACATAACTGGGAATTATCGTTCGGTGCCCTAGTATCGCTCGCATGAGCGAAATTATCAGAGTGGGTGGCGCTTCAGCCGGGTTCGATGAAGCATTTGCATGGGCCAGCCGCTACATCACAAACCAGGATCAGACATATTCCTACCCGGCATACGATGCATACCCTGGCGCATGCTCGGACACGGTCGGTCCGCAGGATCTGCTCGCGCCGGCATTGCTGAATGCGGGCCACAATCCGGTTCGGTCGTATTACACGTTGGAAGGACTCCTGGATGAGATCAACGAGAAGCTTAGCCATCCAGCTATGACGGGAACATTGACCGACGCGAGTGACGAAACCATCGGGGCCATTGCCAGCTTGTTCGGGATATTGGACGAAGTAAGCACCCCGGGCGTGAAACTCACTAAATTGTCGAAGGTTCTGCATCGCAAGCGTCCCGACCTTATTCCGCTGTACGACCCTCATATCTGGCGTTGCTACGTTGGCTCCGGCCCGGAGTCGCCCCTGCCCCGTGATAAAGCAAGGAGCTGGGAGCAGTTTTCACTCCTTTGGCTGCCCGCGGTGCAGAAAGACCTGCGAGATCAAGCCGACACTTGGGAACGAATCGCAGGGCTCGCCACCAAGCCCCCGATCACTTCGTTGCGCGCTTTGGACATGGTCGGTTGGTGGCTGGGTAGGCCCAAAAGACGAAAAAACCGCTAGAGCGAGTCTCTTTCTGGTGTCAGGCCGACGCGGACGGGGAGAGGCGGGACCTGTCTAGTTGGCGCCTGCATTTCGAGCCATTAGCGGTCGCGCCACGGACTTTGAACCGACGGAAGTCTGCATTCGATCAACTTGGCGGCGACTTCGAGCTGATCCCTTCGGAACTGGCGTGCCACCGACGGTAACCAGACGCCGTCATAGTAGGCGGACTCCAATTTCCGAACGTCATCCTCGGTCCAAGAACGGCCCGACTTTTTCATCGTCGAATCTTTGAGAGGCCCCTCGGTATTGAGCAGTCGGCGGGCCAGCTCGAATACCACGGCCAGGGGCGTGGCTGCAAAATCGCTGGCCAGGTCATCCAGTGTGGCCCCCTCGTCGTAGAGGACGAGAAGTCGTGAAGTCTCGCTAGCAGTCCACCAGCGGCCCTCGTCCTCGTCGCGGACCGGTTGAGGGTGCCTCGCGCCGGTAGATCGCACGGAACTCGTCGTCTTTGATCGCTTGAGTAATGCCGCTTGCGCCTGGTTGGTCACTGCAAAGGCGGGGGATTGGTGCGAGTCAACGACGCGCGTCGGTAGCTTCCGTGTGATCTCGCTGGGTACGTCGAGCCAAGCGAGGTCCTCCGCGAAGTGGCCGACGGTCGGAAGCCTGCACTCGAACAATCTAAATGCGACGCCCAGCTGATCCCTGCCGAGTTCGAGAGCGACGGAGGGAAGCCAGACGCCGTCGTAGTAGGCGTCCGCTAGATTCGAGATGTCTTCCGAGGACCATGCAGTGCCAAAGTGTTCAGCCGACGGGTCTACGAGCGGTGCCTCTGAATTGAGCAATAGGCGGGTCAGTTCGAAGACAACCGCCCGGTCTGTGGCGCCAACGATGTTCCCCAAGTCATACAGAGGGACGCCTTCCCGATAGAGAAACGCGAGCCGTGACTTTTCGCTGGATGTCCAATGGCGGTGCTCGTCCTCGTCTCCGACAGCCTTCGGGTCCTCAGAATCAACAGCCTCCGACAACACGGACGTGGCGGGCAGCCCCAGGTGCTCCTCGGCCTGCCGGGGCACGACAGTCGCGAAAGATGGTTCCGCGAGCTCGGCCACAGGAAACGCTGAGGTGTTGACCGGCGCTCCTGTCGCTCGGAAAGAGTCCCTAACGCGGTCGAGCTCCTCGATGAAGCGGTCGGCATGATTTCGCAGAACGCCAATTCGGGCCTCGTCTCGATATATCCAGCGGTGTTCGCGCTCGAAGGAGTACCGATTTTCCACAACGAAGAGCGCCCGTTCGGACCGTGTCACGTGCAGCTGCCACTGGAGCTGGTCTCGGTACAGGCTCAGCGTGGCACCTAATGGCTTCACAGAGGTCTTGATTTCGGCCACGGCATCGGGACCAATGCCGTCTGGAGTTGCAAGGTGGCGCGCATTCGATCCCACACAAATAAAGGAGTTTGGAAGAACGCCAAACTCCTCGGCCACCCATGCGGCGATGACGGGCTCGCGTTCGATACCGTGCTGGAATGCGGCAAAGCGCGGCCCTTCTTCGCCGGTGAGCTTCTGCTGCATAAGTGCAGGTCGCTGCTTGCTTGGATCACCGTTCAGCTTGACTATCTTCTTTAAATCGGTGGCGGTCACCCCGTGGCGGCGTGCATGAAGCCACGCATCCCTGTCTTCGGACCCGACGGGGCGCCCCGCGCCATCGGTCAGATACGTAACGTGGAAGATGCCAGTCCCTGCGGGTGCGGGGGGCGTATCCGCTGGTGGCTGACCCGGCGAGAGGCGCAGCCTCTCCTGCTCCTGGTGGATGACGATGGTCTTGGCCGGAGGGAGCGAACCAGCGCGGTTCGAGGTGGTCGCGTCACCGCCGGGATGTTTCGGCATCGGCGGCGTCGTGGGAGAGCGCGTCTCCTCTATATGACGTTTGCGGGTCGGATTCCGAAGTAAGAAGTAGACGAAGAGGCCGATCAACAGCCAAACCAGCACGTCCACTCGGTTTTCTCCTCCAGCATGCCAGAATTCTCGCGATGAGATACGTGACAAATGCTAGATGAGACCCGGGAAAAATAGTCCGTGATGCTTCGCCCCGCGATCATGCGCTACTTCTCATTAAGTATGCCGACACTGGATCCAACGTCCCTGTGGTAACGCTGCATAGGTAAACCGGACTCTAGACTCGACTTCGGACAGCGCAACGACGACTCGAAGTCACTGAAAGGCCTAGGCGTGATCACCCAAGTAAAGACGCCCCGTGAAGTTTTCTACCAACCACAACGGTTAATGGTTCCGCTTTTTCAGCGACCGTACGTCTGGGGCGAAGAGGGTCAATGGGCGCCGTTGTGGGAAGACGTCCAGCGGCTAGCCGCGCGCCGCGTGAACTTTGAGGTCCACGCACCTCACTTCTTGGGTGCCGTGGTGGTTCAACAGCAGATGGGAGAAATTGGCACGCTCCCGGTCCGCACCATTATCGACGGACAACAGCGGCTCACGACGCTACAGCTCATGCTGAGCGCGGTTTATGAGCAAGTGCGCCTAGCGGGCTTTGAGAGCATTGCGCGACAGGTTCAAGACTTGGTGGAGAACCCCGAGCACTTTACGGCTCACCCGGAAGATAAGTTCAAGGTCTGGCCGACGAACCGTGACCGGCAGGCCTTCAACGAGGTGATGGCGGCGATAGCCCCCTTCCATCACGGCAAACTGGAAAATTCCGGCTCACGGATGGTGGCTGCGCACGCGTTTTTTTCGAAGTCAGCAGGCGAGTGGCTCGGTGGTAGCGATACTGAGCGGCGCGCCCACGCCCTCGTTGAGACGGTTAGTAACCAACTCCAAATTGTCGTGATTGAACTCCAGGCTGATGAAGATGCGCAGGAAATCTTTGAGACCCTCAACGCCCGAGGCACTCCGCTCACAGCAGCTGACCTGATAAAGAACTTCGTGTTCCAGCGGCTTGATGCCGTGCCTGCCCAGGCCGAAAAGGCATACCACGAGCATTGGGAGACCTTTGAAACTCCCTTCTGGGAAACAGAAGTAGCTTCTGGCCGTGTGACTTATAGCCGCAGTTCGCTGTTTCTTAACCAATGGCTCATTGCGCAATCGCTAAAGGACGTTACTGCTAAGGAAGTATTTTCGCAGTTCAAGCGTCACGTCACGGACAGCAACGAGCCGATTGATGCCCTGCTGCCCAGGATCCGAAGAAGTGCCGACATTTACCGCTCGTTTACGGAGCGGGCGTGGAGCCCGACGAATATTCTTAGTCGACTCGAGTTGTTCATCTATCGGACGTCGATGCTTGACTCCGAAGTAGTGAAGCCCCTGGTCCTATGGCTCGAGGACCCCGACCGTTCGCCGATACCACCGGAACAGCGAGACCGATGCCTTGCAACGGTCGAGAGTTGGCTGATCCGCAGGACATGCGTTCGTGCAAGTACGAAAGCCTATAACCGAATCTTGGTGGACCTCCTAAACTACTTGAGCCAGCAACCTCGTGAAAGCGTCGGAGAATTCACCGAGAAGTATTTCATCACGCAGGACGGTCCCAATGACTACTGGCCCGGTGACGCCGAAGTCCGTCGTGAGCTAACGGACATGCCGATATACAAGCGCTTTAGGCGGGGGCGCTTACGGATGTTGCTTGAATCGATAGAAGACCACCGCCGAGGCTGGACTTCCGGGCGGTCGATGCATGAGCAACCCGTAATTCGAGGCACAACAACCATCGAGCATGTAATGCCCCAGGAGTGGTCTCTAAACTGGCCCGCGGAGGGCGGGGAGGACCACTCCAACCGACGGGACGCCTTGGTTCAGACGCTCGGCAACCTGACGCTCTTGACCCAGTCATTGAACAGCAGAATCTCGAATGGACCATGGCAGGGCGACAAGGGAAAGTACGAAGAGCTTCGCAAAAATACCTCGCTTCTCTTGACTCGCGAAGTCGTAGAACTGGGTGCGCACGGCTGGACCGAGGACTTTATCGCCGAGCGGACTGAACGCATGATCGATGACATCCTTGAAATCTGGCCCGTACCTGCGGGTCACAGCGGCAAGGTGGCCGCGTCAGTAGAGCGCGCCACTCCGCGAGTGGATGTCGCGGACTTGGTGAGCGCAGGTTTGCTTCGGCCGGGTCAATCGCTTTTTGCCCGTGTGCAGGCGCACAGGGGAAAACCCTGCCAGGTCAGCGAGGATGGGTCGCTCTACGTGGGCGACCGCCGCTACGACACGCTGAGCGCAGCGGCCAGAGGTATCACGGGAGCCCAGTCAGAGGCTGGCTGGTGGTTCTGGCTCATCGATGCCGAGGGCGACAAGTCCATGAGTGATCTACGGCAGGAGTTTGTCGAGTCCCTGGCGGTTGGAGGTGAACTCGTGGACGTCCCTTAGCTCGAGGTTCCGATTTCACGACGTTGTGGCACGGCATTAGCTGTTCGTAGCCGGGATGTGCCCTCGAGCTGTCAGCCGAGCATTCCGTCGGAAGCGATAATGGCTTTGGAGCTCGGTGCCGCGAAGTGCATACGACCTCCAACTGGGGAAGCAGCAAACACAGGAGCAAGGTCTTGACAGTTACAGCCACACACCGGGAACTCAACGTCGCACCCGGTTCGGTGGTCCGTGTCCGCGATGAGGACTGGCTCGTCACCAGCGTCGAGAAATCGGTCGACGGCACCCTCGTCAGGGTCCAAGGCCTCAGCGAGCTTGTCAGGGATACCACGGCTGTCTTCTACTCCGCGCTGGACACCATCGAAGTCGTGGATCCGTCCAAGTCCAAGGTCGTCGCCGATGACACCCCCAACTACCGCCGCGCGCGGCTTTTCCTGGAAACCACCCTCCGGAAGACGCCGACACCCCAGTCGGCGGAGTACCTGACCGTCTCCACGCGCATGCTGTCGCGGAACCTCAAGTATCAGCAGATCGCCGTCGCGAAGGCCCTGGACACCAAGAACATCCGGCCGCGCATCCTCATCGCCGACGCCGTGGGTCTCGGCAAGACCCTCGAGATCGGCATGATTCTCAGCGAACTGGTCAAGCGCGGCCGCGGCGAGCGCATCCTCATCGTCACCCCCCGCCACGTGCTGGAGCAGATGCAGCACGAGCTCTGGTGCCGCTTCGCCCTGCCGTTCGTCCGCCTCGACTCGGCGGGCATCCAGAAGATCCGCCAGAAGCTCCCGGCCACGCGTAACCCCTTCACGTATTACAAGCGCGCCATCATCTCGATGGATACGCTCAAAAGCCCCCGTTACCGGGCCCAGCTCGGCAAGCTGCACTGGGACGCGGTGGTCATTGACGAGGCCCACAACGTCACCAATACCCAGGCCATGAACAACGAGCTCGCCCGCGTGCTCGCGCCGAACACCGAAGCGCTCATCCTGGCCTCCGCCACGCCGCACAACGGACGCAACGAGTCGTTCGCGGAAATCCTGCGTCTGCTGGACCCCACCGCCGTCCGCCCGGACGGCACGTTCGACCCTAAGCACGTGGAGAACCTCATCATCCGCCGGCACCGGCACAGCCCCGAGGTCGCCCAGGAAGTCGGCGCGGACTGGGCCGAGCGCGAAGAACCGGACAACAGACTCGTCTCCGCCTCCGCCGCGGAGAACGCCATTGCCGAGGAGCTTTCCGACGTCTGGCTCTACCCCGACGGCAAGCCGGCACCCTATTCGGGCCAGAACGGCGCGCTGTTCTCCTGGATCCTTGCCAAGGCGTTCCTCTCCAGCCCTGCCGCGCTGCTCGAAACGGTCACGGAGCGTCTCAGGAAGCTCGACGCCGATTCGCCCTCCGAGGCCAAGGAAACCGAAGCCCTCACGCGCCTCGGCCAGCTCGCCGCGGCGGCAAACACCGGCGACTCGGCCAAGTACACCGAGCTCGTCAGCTACCTGAAAAAGATCGGCGTCGGCAAGGGCTCCCCGATGCGGGCAGTAATCTTCGCCGAGCGCGTCGCCACGCTCAAATGGCTGCAGGAGACGCTGCCCAAGGCCCTCGGCCTCAAGCCGGAAAACGTCGGCCTTCTGCACGGTGGCCTCAGCGACGTTGAACAGCAAAGCATCGTGGACCAGTTTAAGCGCGGCAACAGCCCACTGCGGGTCCTGGTCACCGGCGACGTCGCCTCCGAAGGCGTTAACCTGCATGCCGAATGCCACCACCTGATCCACTTCGACATCCCCTGGAGTCTGATCCGGATCGAACAGCGAAACGGCCGCATCGACCGGTTCGGCCAGCGCCAGAAGCCGCAGATCACCACCCTGCTCCTGAACCCGCACAACACCCGGTTCTCCGGCGACATCAAGGTCCTGACGCGCCTGATGGAACGCGAGTATGAAGCACACACGGTCCTCAATGACGTCGCCTCCCTCATGGGTCAGTACAGCGTCAAGCAGGAGGAAGACGCCATCCGCGACGTCCTGCTGGGCAAGAAGGACTTCGAGGACGTTGTTGGCGAGCCCGACGCCGATCCGGACTCGGGCGACCTCTGGGACTTCCTCGACTTCGAGGCCCTGCAGGACGACGGAGACACCGAGACCATCCCGGTCGAGAAACCGCTCGGCCTCTACTCCACGGACTTGGACTTCCTGGACGAAGCCCTCAAGGAGGCCTTCGGCGATCCGCACAAGGTCCTCGGCTGGACCGTCCACACTGGCCACGGCCTCGCCGAGCTCAACCCGCCCGTTGACCTCCAACACCGCCTGGGCTACCTTCCGCAGGATTACCTGTCCGAGCGGCGAGTCACCGAGCGCCTCAAGCTCGCCACGACCGTCGACGCCGGCACCCGGGAACTGAACCGCGCCCGCGAATCCGATGACATGAGCTGGCCCGAGGCCCACTACCTCGGCCCGCTCCACCCCGTCCTGGACTGGGCCAGCGACCGGGCCCTGTCCTCGATGTCCCGCAGCGAAGTCCTCGTGGTCCGCGGCGACGTGGACGCCGCCCAGGTCCTGCTTATGGGAACGCTGATGAACCGCCGCGGGCAGGTGGTCTCCAAAGCCTTCATCGCGGTGGACTTCCCGGACCCCGCCAACCCGACCTTCTGTCTCTCCGAACCACTCGAGGATCTGGGTGAGCATCTGAGCAGCATCGGCGTCGATGCCAAGGCGACCAACCCCGGACCGGTCACGGTGACAGGGCTGCAGTCCCTGCTCCCGCAGGCGGTGGAGAGCGCCAGGCAGACCATGCAGCTGACCTTTGAAGCAGCTGCCAACTCTGCCAACCAGCGGCTGCAGGCCTGGAAGGACCGGGCCACGGGTTGGACCAGGCTGTCCTTCGACTTCGCTCAGCGGGCGGAAGTGAAAAAGCAACGCGAGCGTGTCAGCGAGGAGCAGCGCATCGCGGAGTCACTCGCCCCGGCTCAACGCCTGGTCCGCCCCCTCCTGATCGTCGTTCCCCGCGCAACCCCTGTCGCCGTCCCGGAAGGTGCTGACCAGTAATGCCGTCCTTTGATTCAATCGTTGTAGGCGAAGACTGGATTAGCGAACACTTCTTCACCACGGACTCCGCCAAGGAATCCTTCCAGGCCGAGGTCGTAAAACTCCGCAAGAACTGGGACGAGGCAGCCAAGGAAGGCCACCCCACCACCCCGACCCGCTTCGCTGAGGTCCGTGGACGCCTCCAGATCCTGCTCGCCGGACTCTCGGAAGACCCGGCCGGTGCGTCCGAGGCCTACGCCCTCTTGCGCGGCGCCCTCGGCTTCCAGGGCACGACGGCGGCCGTCACCTTCGAGCGCAGCGGCACCGAAACGCTCGTCCCCGGCGTGTGGGCCACGGAGAAGTCCGAGGTCCTGTTCGTCGAGGCCGCCCCGGCGGACGCGCTGGAAGACGTGCTGTCCACGGTGCTTCCGCTCGGGCGGATTCTGGTGGACGGCAAAGAACCGTCTCCGGCGCTGACGGTGGCGAAGGCGGTGTCCGAGGCCTACCTTTCGGACAAAGCCCCGAAGTTTGTGGTCATTATGGCAGGCCGGTGGCTGGTGCTGACCGAACAGGAACGCTGGGCCGAGGGCCGCTACCTGGCCGCGGACGCACTCCTGGTCGCGGACCGCAATGACACCAAGAAGAACGCCGAGACGGACCGGTTCCTGGCGATCTTCGGCCGCGACTCTCTCATGCCGACACCGGATGGTTCTCTCTGGTGGGACGGCGTCCTCGAAGCCTCCGTCAAACACACCGTGGGCGTCTCCCAGGACCTTCGCGAAGGCATCCGGCGTTCCATCGAAATCATCGCCAACGATGTCCTCGACCGCCGCCGCGAAGCCGGTCTGGGCGTCGAGGACGTGCACGGTAAGGTACTGGCCCGCCAGTCCTTGCGGTTCCTCTACCGGATCCTCTTCCTGCTCTACGCGGAGGCCTCCCCGGAAATGGGCGTCCTTCCCGTCGGAGCCGGCGAATATAACGAGGGATACGGCCTGGACCGGCTCCGGGAACTGACCCTGGTCAACATCCAATCCCCGGAATCCCGTCGCGGCACCCACATCTACGAATCCCTCGCCCAGCTGTTCCACCTAGTGGACAACGGCCACGCCCCGGAAGGGAACAATCCCTCCGATGATGCCTCGGGCGAGAACGAAGGCCTGGTCTTCCAGCCGCTCAGAGCAGACCTCTTCCACGATGCCGCAACGTCGCTCATCAACGGCACCAAGCTAAGCAACGCAGAACTGCAACGCGTCCTCCAGCACCTGCTGCTCAGCAAAGAGGCCAAGGGCAAGGACCGTGGCTTCATCTCCTACGCGGAACTGGGCATCAACCAGCTCGGAGCCGTCTATGAAGGCCTGATGTCCTACACGGGGTTCATCGCCCCTGAGCCCCTGCACGAGGTGGCTAAGGACGGAAACCCTGAAAAGGGTTCCTGGGTGGTCCCGGTGGACCGTTCCGAGTCCATTGACGCCAAGCACTTCGTGGTGGAAGAGGACGAACGCACGGGGGAGCGGCGCCCAGTACTTCACGCCGCAGGCTCGTTCGTTTTCCGGCTCGCCGGCCGCGAACGCCAGCAGTCCGCCTCCTATTACACCCCCGAGGTGCTCACCAAGTTCGTTGTTTCCCAGGCGCTCGAAGAGCTGCTGGACCAGGACGACCAGACAACCGCGGCAGACGACATCCTGAACCTGACGGTCTGCGAGCCGGCACTGGGGTCCGGCGCGTTCGCCCTGGAAGCTGTCCGCCAGCTCGCGGACGAGTACCTGAAGCGCAAGCAGGACGAGCTGGACGTCCGGATCCCCGCAGACGAATACCCGCAGGAACTCCAAAAGGTCAAAGCCCAGATCGCCCTGCACCAGGTCCACGGCGTCGACTTGAACTCGACGGCGGTGGAACTCGCCGAAGTCTCGCTCTGGCTCGACACCATGGTGAAGGACCTGCAGGCGCCGTGGTTCGGGCTGCGTCTGCGCCGCGGAAACTCGCTGATCGGCGCCCGCCGGGCCACGTACTCGCGGCAGGCAGTCAGCGACAAGTCATGGCTGAAGAGCGCCCCGCAGGATGCACCCCTGACCGGGCTCGTCGAGACCATGATTACTGAGACCGATGATCCCAACGTGGTCGGGCGGATCCACCATTTCCTGCTCCCTGCCGACGGCTGGGGAGCTGCGGCCGACGCCAAGGAAGTCAAGGACTTGGCAGGGGAAGCCCAGCAGGAGCTCAAAGCCTGGCGCACCAGGATCAAGTCCAAACCCAGCAAGAATCAGTTGGACCGGTTTGTGAACCTCGGACGCCGCGTCGAATCCCTGTGGAAGCTCACGCTGCGCCGGCTGCAGGTCGCCGAATCGGAGGCCCGCCGGGACATCGACTACTTCGGCAAGCATCCAATTGGTGTGCCCGGCGATGCCGGCACTCGGACCCAGGCCGTCACTCGTGAGCAGATCGAGGAAAATCTTAACGACCAGAATGGCGCCTACCAGCGTCTCCGCCGAGTCATGGATGCCTGGAACGCGCTGTGGTTCTGGCCCCTGACCGAACGCGCGACCGGTGGGGCAACACCTCCGACACTGGACGAATGGCTTGGTGCGCTCGAAGCGATTCTTGGCCTTCAGGGCAAGGAATCGAAGATGGCAGGGCAGCAGACCTTTGGTGCTGCATCGACCTGGGAAGAACTGAACGACGCCGAACAGGCCGACCTTGAGTTTGCTCTGGTGTCCGACATTGAGATCGCTAAGAAGCAACATCTTTGGCTGGAAGTGTGCGAGAACATCGCTGCGGATCAAGGCTTCTTCCACTGGGAACTCGACTTCGCCTCCGTGTTTGGCCGGGGCGGGTTCGATCTACAGGTCGGTAACCCACCGTGGGTGCGACCGGACTGGGACGAAAATGCCGTCTATGCGGAGTTTGATCCGTGGTGGCAGCTGAACGATAAGCAAACGCAATCGCAAAAGGCCGAAAAGCAGCGCTTAGCCCTTGCGGACGCGACTCAGGTTGAGTTCATGTGCTCGCAAGCGGCCGGGATCATGGGAATTCGGGAGTTCCTGACGTCGCCAGCGTCCTACCCGATCGTGGCTGGCCTTCGTCCGGACCTTTACCGCTCCTTCATGGAGCGAACTTGGGGGTCTGTTTCCCGGACCGGAGTTGTCGCTCTGCTTCACCCGGAATCGCACTTCACGGAGAAACGAGCCGCCCACCTTAGAGCCGAGACCTATCGCCGCCTCCGGCGGCATTGGCAGTTCATCAACGAGTTGAGACTGTTCGAAATCCATAACCTTGTGACATATGGCGTCCATGTTTACGGGGCGCGTCGCGAATCCCCACAATTCAAGATGGCGGCATCCCTGTACCACCCGGACACCATCGCACGCTCCGAGGTCCACGATGGATCCGGCGAAGTTCCCGGCCTCAAGGACGGCGAAGGTAACTGGGACACCCGGCCCCACCTCGAACGCATCATCCAGGTGGACGAAGCTGCCTTGGCCGTGTGGGCGGACATCCTCGACGAACCGGGGACTCCGGCGGTGCAGGCGCGGATGGTCTACCCCGTGAACCGTGCAAGCTCTCTGGTAGTCGAGAAACTCAGCAAGGCACCAAGAATACGTGAAATTGGCTTGCAATATTCATCAGGTTGGAATGAGACTACAGACCGAAAGAACGGATATTTCGAGGTAGGATCCGCTGTCCCGGATTCCTGGAAGGACGTAATTCTGCAAGGGCCACACTTCACCGTCGCTAACCCGTTTGCCAAACAGCCCAATCCGACAATGAAGAGCAACAAGGACTGGACGGAAGTCGACCTGGAAGCTCTCGCTGTGAATTACATTCCCCGAACTAGCTACCAGCGTGAAGGTCCTTCCAGTAGGTACGACGCTGACTACGGGGCCTGGGTAGCTGCCAACGGAAACTCTGTGCCTGTCAGGGACCACTATCGGCTTATGTGGCGCCGTATGGCTGCGACTACAGGAATGCGTACTCTGCATGCAGCATTGTTTCCGCCCGGTACAGCTCACATTCACGGCGTCTATTCGGTCGGCGGCCCGGAGGCATCGTTGCCGAACCTTCTTCTGCTGGCGGGGATATTCAGTAGCATCCCCGCGGATTTTTGGATAAAGGTCTCAGGCTCAGGAGAGATCAACTTCGATTTTCTGTCTCAGCTTCCGACAGTTCTACCCGGGCACGCTTTGTCCGGGGAAATCGTGACACGGGCAGCGGCGCTGAATTGCACGGCTGACCCTCTGCTGTCTGCTTGGCGGGAACAATCAGACTCGGAATTCTTACCCGAGCTGAAATCTTTGCAACGGCGCCAGGCGCTGGTCGATTTGGACGCCTTGGTTGCAGTCGCCATGGGTATGGGAATTGAGGAACTGTGCACCGTCTACCGCACGCAGTTCCCGGTGCTCGTCGGATACGAAAGAAGCGACCTCTACGATGCCAACGGCCGTAAGGTCCCCGGCGACATGAACCGCCTCTACCGGAAGGCTGGCGAGAACCTGACTCTGCAAGATCGAACCTGGACGCACCCACAAAGTGGCGTTGAGTACGTCTTTGACTTCCCGTTCCAAAGCTTTGACCGAGAAGAAGACATGCGGAAGGCGTACGCGCACTTCTCAAGCATGCTGGAGAAGAAGTCCTAATGTCCGAGCTTCTGCCCACCACCCAAGCCGGGGACCTGCGCCGTGGGCTCTCCGACTATCTCGCCACGACGTTCGCGCTGACGGACGGGAACGCACAGTCCGCCATCAAGGACTTCCTGGCGGATCCTGACCATGGGCTTTTCAAGGGCGCCTATGTCCGGCTGCGGCTGCCCTTCGAAAAGGCGGAACCTGGCTGGAGGGACTGTCTGGACTGGTACCAGGGCTTCGAGCCCTACGGCCACCAGGCCAAGGCCTTCCAACGGCTCAGCAGCAAGGGCGCCGGTGGGGCATCCCGTCGCCCAGAGCCCACGCTGGTCACCACGGGTACCGGTTCCGGGAAGACCGAGGCGTTCCTGTACCCGATCCTGGACCATGTGCTGCGCGCGAAACGGGACGGCATCACCGGCATCAAGGCGCTCATCCTCTACCCGATGAACGCCCTCGCCAACGACCAAGCCAAACGCCTGGCCGAGCTGCTGACCACCCACGCCGAGCTGTCCGGGATCACCGCCGGCATCTACACCGGACAAAAGGACACCAACCGTACCAAGGTGGCCCGGGATGGCCTGATCAACGACCGCGACGTGTTCCACCAAGACCCGCCGGACATCCTGCTGACCAACTATAAAATGCTGGACATGCTCCTGCTCCGCAACACGGACGCGCCCCTCTGGCAGAAGTCCGCGACCAGCCTGCAGTACGTGGTCCTGGACGAATTCCACACCTACGACGGCGCCCAGGGAACCGACGTCGCCATGCTGTTGCGCCGGCTCGGCCTGACGCTCAAGAGCTACTGGCCGGACGACCTGACCGAGCATCCCCACGGGCTGAGCAGGGAAGACCGGGAACGGCCGCTCGGCCGGGCCACACCCGTTGCCACGTCCGCAACCCTGGGCAGCAAAGGTGACCCGGAAGCTATGCTCAGCTTCGCAGAGACCGTCTTCGGCGAAGTCTTCCCGCCCGAGTCCGTAATCACGGAAGCGCGTATGTCCGGTTCAGTTTGGAGTCAAGGCGGACATGACGCTGATTTTCATTCCCTCGATGCGATCGCAGAGGACTTGTCCCCTTCTCTAGAACATATCTACCAGGCGCCCGGTACCGATCGTTGGTGGACTGAGCCAGAAAGCGGCATTGATGTTGAGGTGGAGACGACGCTGGCCGACGCTATCGCCGACACGCTTTTTCGAACTCCGCCGGCAAATCTGGTACTGAGCCTTCGGCGTCATCCGCTGACACTGGAGGTCCTCAAGCATGCTACTGCGGGGGTATCCCTTCGAGACCTTTCTTACCGCATCTTTTCCCGCCGAACCATGCTGTGGGGAGCAAACCTGGACGATGCTGAAGAGTACCTTTCACTCTTTATCGCCTTACTAAGTCATGTTCGCGCGACTGCGGGCCGTTCTGAGCTGACTGTCGAAACACACCTCTGGATCCGCGAGATGTCCCGGGTGGACGCCGCCGTCGACACGACACCGCGCTTCCGCTGGTCCGACGACGGCGTGGACCAGTCCCACGACATGTTCCTCCCGGCACTCTATTGCCGGCACTGCGGGCGCTCGGGCTGGGGCGCCGTCCTGGCCCCCACCGGGCTGGACCTGGAGCTGGACGACTCCAAGATCCGTGAAGCACGCGTCACCAACAACCCGCGCTTCCGGACCCTCATCTCGGCCGCTGCCGAGGCGGACATCATCGAATTCCATCAGGACGGTTCGGAGCAGGTGCAGGGCCTGCACTGGCTCCACACCGTCAACCGTGGCCTCTCCACCACGCCACCGAAAGCCGACAGCGCCGACCTCGCTGAAGGGCGGATCATTCCCGTCCTGATGCTCACCGGCCAGGACGCGGACGACCAGTCCAAGAAGGACGTCTGCCCGTCCTGCCTCGCCAAGGACGGCATCGCCTTCATGGGCAGCGCCATCGCCACAATGCTCTCCGTGAGTATTTCCAACCTGTTCGGCGCCGAGGGCCTGGACGACGAGGAAAAGAAAGCCCTCGTCTTCACCGACAGCGTCCAGGACGCCGCGCACCGGGCCGGATACGTCCAGTCCCGCTCCCACACCATGACGCTCCGCACCGCCCTGCGTCGCGCGCTCGGCGAGCAGCCGGCCACGCTCTCGGAACTCGTGGACGCCGCGATTGCGCGCGCGGACTCACCGGGGGCGCGGTACCAGCTGATCGCACCAGAGTTCGTGGACCGGCAAAGCTTCCGGCCCTTCTGGGACCCGAAGGCCTCCCCGGCGGAACGCGTCCGGGCCCGGCGCTTCGCCAAACGGCGGCTGCAGTTCGACGCCCTTCTGGAGCTCGGCCTCCAGTCTCGGACCGGCCGGACCCTGGAACTCACCGGGTCCGTGGCCGTCGAAACCGACGCCGGCAACCCCACCCGCATGCTCTCCGTGGCCAGCAAAGCCTACGATTCGGCCCTCCACCAGACCATGGTCGGGGAGACCGCGCCCACGCAGCAGCAGCTGCTGCAGTGGATCCGCGGCACCGTAGAAAGAGTCCGCCTCCAGGGCGGCGTCCACCACGAATGGCTCAAAGGCTACATCGCGACCGACGGTAAACGCTGGCAAATCTGGGGCGGGCGGCCCAAGGGTGAAGGCATGCCCGCGTTCCCCTCCGGCCGGCCGGCCCCGGCCTTCCCCCGGATCGGCAGCGCCGCCGCGGCCACTGACAACCTCGACGGCGTCACGTCCTCGGCCTCCTGGTACGCACGATGGACAGCCCGCTGCCTCGGCGTCGCCCCCGCCGACAGCGGCTACCTTGCCAAGGCACTCATCACCGCACTCGCCGACGACGGAACGCTCGGCAGCTCGAAAACGAACTCCGGCGCCGATGTCTACTGGCTCGACCCGGAGAAGATCGTGCTCTCCGTCCCGGACTCCGAGGATCTGGCCGCAGGACGCCACACCGTCCAGTGCAAGGTCTGCCAGGCCATCACCCCCGGCAGCCTGACGGTCATCGACCAGCTGGTTGGAGGCCCGTGCACCCTGGTCCGCTGCAGCGGGACCCTGCAGCGGCACGCCGCCGACGCCCGCAACTTCTACCGGGACCTCTACGCCTCACGCGAAAGCAAGCGCGTTGTAGCTCGGGAACACACTTCGCTGCTCGATGACGCCACAAGGATCCTCTACGAAACGCAGTTCAAGGCCGGCGCCGACAACCCGCAGGCTCCCAACGTCCTGGTCGCCACCCCCACGCTGGAAATGGGCATCGACATTGGGGACCTGTCCTGCGTGATGCTGGCCTCGCTGCCGACGTCCGTGGCCTCCTATCTGCAACGCGTCGGCCGCGCCGGCCGCCTCACCGGCAACTCGCTCGTCCTTGCCTTCGTGCGGGGTCGCGGCGAGCACCTGCCCAAACTCCACGAACCGCTCTCCGTCATCAACGGCGAGGTCCGGCCGCCCGCCACGTACTTGGATGCGGAAGAAATCCTGGGGCGCCAGTACGTGGCCCACGTCGCGGACCGCTTCGCCCGGGCGGCGGGCTGGCCGCACCCGGTCGACGCCATCCAGGCTCTCGGGAGCGTCGCGCCTGGATCGTTCATCGGGGACCTGATCGAGGACGCGACGGCGAACGCTATCCCGTATCTCACCGAGTTCCTGGACCAGTTCGGCGAACGGATTTCCCCGGATAGTGCCGCCCGCCTGGCAACGTGGGCGTCGCGGCACGACGACGGCGAGCCCAGCGGCCTCGCCCGTCACCTGATCCGGGCGGCAGGGGAGTGGAAGGCCGACGTCGACGAACTGGACATCCGCCGCAAGGAGATCGGCAACGCTCTGCCCGAGCTGGAGGCAGCGGCCGCCCAGGCGGAACGGTTGGATGACAAAACCTCCGACGCGCACCAGGCCCTTCGGACGGCCAAAGCCACGCTCAAGATGATCCGGGACCAGCTCAAGCAGCTCCGCGGTCAGTACTGGATTTCGGTCCTGGAAGCCTACGGCGTGCTGCCGAACTACACACTCCTGGACGATTCGGTCAGCCTGGATGTAGGGCTGTCCTGGAAGGATGCGGACACGCAGGAATTCGTCACTGACACGGTGACCTACAACCGCGGCGCCTCCGTGGCCCTGAGCGAATTCGCTCCCGGTGCCACGTTCTATGCGCAGGGCATGGAAATCCTGATCGACGCCGTGGACCTGGGCCCCCAGCAAAGCCATATCCAAAAATGGCAGGTCTGCCCCCAATGTGGCTGGATCAAGACTGACCTCGGTGCCGACGCGGCCGTGCAGAACTGTCTGCGCTGCGGCACCTCGGCCATCGCTGACATGGGCCAGGTCCTCGACGTCGTGGTCATGAAGAAGGTCTCCGCCGAGGTCCGCCGGGACGAGGCCGCGATCAACGACCGCCGCGACAACCGCGTGCAGGAACGCTTCACGATCGTCGCCGCGGCGGACATCGACCCGCAACACCTGCAGAAGCGCTGGTTTGTGGAAGGCTACGACTTCGGTGCCGAATACTTTAACCGGATCGACATCCGCTGGCTAAACACCGGACGCACGGCCTCCAACGGCGGAGTGCGGACCATCGCCGGCGACGACGTCCGTACGCCCATGTTCAGGCTGTGCTCCTACTGCGGACAGCTGGACCAGTCCGCCAAGGATAATTTGCCCACCGAGCACCGGTTCTGGTGCAAGTACCGCAAGGCAGCCCAGGAAAGCGTCAAAGAAGTGGTGCTGGCCCGGGAACTCAACACCCAAGGCGTCGTGCTGCACTTGCCCCTCGACGTGACCTACGGCGACGACTTCTCGGTCCCCAGCCTCCAGGCAGCCATGCTGCTGGGTCTTCAGAAAGTCGTGGGCGGGGCCCCGGACCACCTTGGAGTGCTGCGGATCAACGATCCGGCGCACGGCGGCAATCGAATTGCCCTGATGCTGCACGACAAGGTCCCCGGCGGCACCGGCTACCTCGCAGAGTTCGCCAACCCCGAACGGGTCTGGGAGCTGCTGCGCGCCGCGTGGCAAACCGTGCGCGACTGCGGCTGCCGCTTCGAGGAGCGGCTGGCGTGCCACCACTGCCTGCTTCCCTTCGCCGATCCGTGGACGGTGGACAAGGTGGCGCGGGCCAGCGCCGAACGCCTGCTCGGCCTGCTGCTGCGCTCCGGTGAGGCCGCCAGCGACAGCGCCGTCCCGCCGTCGTTTTCCGACTGGACTGTTACCGAAGAAGCCCCGGACGCCGAGACCTCAATCGAATCGCTGCTGGAAAAGCGGTTCCGTAAGGCCTGGATGGACCGGCTCAAGGCTGTCGGCGCACACACCAAGGTGACCCCCGGTGCGCTGGCGGACACCATCACCTTCCGGATCCCCGGGCAGCAATTCCAATGGCAGCTCATCCCGCAGGTGGATGTCGCCGGAACGCGCCCAGACTTCCTGCTGAAGGGACCGCCGGACCCTAACTTCCCCGTGCTGGCGATCTACACTGACGGTTTCACCTTCCATGCGTCCCCGGAACACAACAGAATCGCGGACGACGCCACCAAACGCGACAAGCTCCGGCACAGCTCTGAGCTGTCCGGGGCCGCAGTGCCGTGGGCCGTGACGTGGCAGGACGTGGAAGCATTCGAAGCCGGTCCTTCGGCGCCGGTGGTGCTGCCTACGTGGGCCAGCGCCAAGCTCAACGCGCAGCTTATGGCCAACTATCCGGTGAATGCCGCGATCATGGACCTGCTGGGCAGGGACGCAATGACGATGCTCTGGGAATGGGTCAACCGGCCCGATCCCGAGGCCTGGGCGAACTTCTCGGAGCTGGTGCCGCTCATGCTGATGGCGCAGCGGCCCGAGCCCGCCGACGCGGACGCCATGTATGCGCACGCGGCGGCGCTCTCCAAGGGCACGAGGCCATCTTTGCCTCCTGGCACAGTCACGGCCTGGACGTACAGCTCGGGGAGCCTTGGGTTCGCTGCGGCCGGCTCGCCCAAGAGCCTGTCCACAATCGCCGTCGGGCTGTGCCTGGACGACAGGACGCAATCGGTTGGTTCGCCGGTGCACGAAGCCTCTTGGCGCGAGTGGTTGCGGCTCTCCAACCTCCTGGCGTTTAAGCCGATCGGTCTGACCATCGGGTCAGTGATGTCTGCTGTGAGTGCGGGTGGATCGATAGAGGAAGAAGCCGTGCGGCTCGAGATGTCCGGAGGGCTTAGTCCCGCCTGGAACGAGCTCCTGGAGCAGGCCACAGTCTTCGAAAAGACGCTTCTGCTGGCTCTGGCCAATGCAGACATAAATGTCCTGCCGGAACTCGGCTTCGAGGTGGACGGCCTGCCGGTCCCGATCGCCTGGCCGGACTACCGGATCGCCGTCGTGCTTGACGGCGACGACGAGCGCGCTGAACTTGAGGCCGCCGGGTGGGCCACCGTGGGAACTGACGTTGACGATATTCGAGAACTGCTGAAGACGAAGGGAGCTTGATATGGCGCTGGTGACATGGATCAAGCAGAAGGACAAGATCGACGGCACCATGAAAAACAAGGTGTACGCCTTCTTCGAGAAGCTCCAGAAGGACGACACCGCACCCGGGCTCCACATCGAACCGATGCACACGCCCGCGGACCCCCGCGTGCGCACCGGCCGGATCGACCTCAACTACCGAGCCGTACTCTTCAAAGTCGCCTTCGACACCATCCCGCATTACTTCTACTACGGCGCCTGGCCACACGACGAGGCGATCGACATCGCCCGCTCAAGCGTGCTCCAGGTGAACTCCGTCAACGGTGTCCTGGAGGTTATCCGGGCGTCCACACCCGACGGCGACACGCCTGCTATCCCGCCCGTTCCTCCTGTCGTGCCGGTTGTGCCTGATGCTCCGACGACGGAGGCCGACGTGGAGTCCGAGGTTCAGGAGCCGCCCGGCGGCGAGACCGCCGAACCCTGGACGAACCCGCTTCTTGGGTGCGGGATGGATCCAGCTGAATTAGTTTCAGAACTTGGCCTCGCCGCGGACCTTGTGGGCCGGGCATTCGCCGCGTCCTCTGACGAAGAACTCCTTGACGTCTTGGACGAGGCGCCGGAGTGGCAGGCAACTGCTCTCCTCGAATTGGCTGCCGGCACCTCCGTACAGGAAGTCCAGGACAAGCTCGCGCTGAGCCGCTACGTGGACGACCCGAAGGCTACAGAAGAGGAGAAGATCCGGAAGTCCCTGGAACATCCCGCCACGAAGATGCAATTCACGTTCGTGGGGGACAACTCCGACGAGCTCAAAAAGGTCATCGAAGGCGGGGACTTCGATTCCTGGCGCACGTTTCTTCATCCGGAACAGCGTGACTATTCGGAACGCCGTTACAACGGCTCCTTCCGGCTCTCCGGTGGTGCCGGAACGGGCAAGACCGTGGTCCTTCTCCACCGCGCCCGGATGCTGGCCGCGGCTGAACCGGCGTCGCGGATTGTTCTGACTACCTTCACGACGACACTTGCTGATTCGCTGGAAAGCGGGCTGTCGAAGTTGGATGCCAGCCTTCCCCGCGCGGCAAAGCCAGGAGCGCCCGGCGTCTATATTTCCGGTGTGGATTCACTCGTCAACAAAGTCTTTCGCGGCGCCCAGGAAATCGAGCAGCGCCGTGCCATGAAGGACCTATTCGGACTGGAGGTCTCTGCCCCGGGGAAGATCTTGGACACAGATGGTGCCCGCCAGCAGTGGGAGTCCGCCATGGCCGACGTCGATCATCAGCTAGAACTCGAACTCGCCAATCCGACATTCCTCCAGCAGGAATACGAGACGGTGATCCTGCCTAACTCCATCAGTGCCAAGGACGAATACCTAAGGGTGCCGCGCGTCGGCCGCGGCACTGCCTTGAACCGGGCGAAGCGGCTTGCTGTCTGGAAGGTCATGGAGGCCTATCGGTACTACAACCGCATCGAAATGCATGCCTCCTTCGTGGAGCTGGCGCACCTCGCTGCTCTGGTGCTTCGCCAACGTGCAGAGACCAGCGGAGCGCGTGTTGCTGACCATGTTCTGATCGATGAAGCGCAGGACTTGCACGCCGGGCACTGGTTGTTTCTCCGGGAGCTGGTCCAGCAGGGTCCGGATGACCTTTTCATCGCCGAGGATTCACACCAGCGCATTTACGGTCAGAAAGTCCCTTTGTCCCGTTTCGGAATTGGCATCGTCGGCCGATCACGCCGGTTGACGCTTAATTACCGCACCACGCAGCAAAACCTGGCCTACGCCGTCGGACTCCTTAGCGGAGCTCCGGTGACGGACATTGAAGGCGATCAGGAGTCCATTAACGGCTATACCTCTTCGCGGGTAGGGCCGCGGCCGGAGGAAATAGCTTCCACCTCAATCGCTGAGGAACTGGACAACCTTGCTGCGTATCTGCGGAGGTGGAAAGAAGAAGGCGTGCCACTGGAGACCGTCGGAATCCTGGTCCGCTCCAATTTCCAGGTCGGCAAAGTCATTAACGGGCTGAACGAACGCGATCTCGAAGCCAGGACGGCCGGTGCAGCGACGATGCCTGGTGTGCCGTCCGTGATGACAATGCACCGGTCCAAGGGCATGGAATTCACTAGGGTTGTTCTTTTCGGAATTTCGGACCAAACCCTGCCGGCGTCCTATCAGGTGAAGGACCTGGCACCGTCTGAGCAGGCCGACGCCATTCTCCGTGAGCGATCACTGCTGTATGTCGCCGCAACCCGAGCCCGGGACGGACTTGTCGTGTCGTGGAGCGGAAAACCGTCGGAGCTGCTTGGTACAAAGTAGTTTCAGTAGTCAGCAATCTCAGTCACAAGCATTTGGGGGAGAAATGGCGGTTAGCACGGTCGGGAAAAAGGCGCGCTGGTGGGACGGCGACGCCTCGCAGCGTTACTGGATGGAGGTGGTGCACGTTGAAAACTACGGGCAAGAACTCGTCGCACCCGAGGAGAGCCGTCACGACCGCATGCACGACGTACGCGTGGGGGATATCGTTCTGCACTGGGTCAGTAAGAAGAACCCCAAACGCCTCAAGCCGGGCGTCTATGGGGCGTCTGTGGTTGCTGGCGAACTGCAGCCGAACGCGGCTACCTGGGACGGAAAGCCCGCGAACAGAATCCCGCTGACAAAATACAAGGCTCTGCGGGAGCCCTATTTGCTTCCTGAGCTCCGGGCAAACCACCAAGAAGACATTCTTGGCGTTCTCGGGCGCCTTACTGAGGATGTAGGACGCAGGCCGAAGCAGAATGTGTACTTCCCGTTCAACAGGCATCCCACCGTTGGACTCAAGCCTAACGAGGGCTACTTGTTCAAGATGCCCCGCCAGGTTATCGACGCAGTGCCCCAGCTGCTTCCTGACAGCGACTGGGGCGGATTCGACATTCCGCTCGTTGCGCCGCCCGTCGGGGGACGAAACGGCGTCAAGCAGCGCTACGCGGGTTTCTGTGCTGACCCGCTACTGAAGAAGGCCATCGAGATGCAGGCCGTCCGGCAGGCGATTGCTCACTACGAGGCAGTCGGGTACAGGGTCGAGGACGTCGGCGCCTACCGGCCTTACGATTTGCTCGCCAAGTGCGGTGACGAAGAGCGGCACGTCGAAGTAAAAGGTTCTCAGGGATACGTCCAGAAAGTCATACTGACGCGCAACGAGGTGACCCACGCGAATGACTATGGCCCAACGGACCTGGTTGTGGTGGCGGACATCCAGTGGGAGCGCCACCTCGATGGTGCTATCGACACCGAAGACGGCGTCATCAGCGTCTACCCCGATTGGCGGCCCTCTCCGGAGAACCTGAAGCCTCTGAGCTACGAGTACTTCCTGGACTGAGTCCGGGTCTTGTATGGGGGGTCGGAGGTCCGACCCCTTCAAGAAGTTAGTACACCCTGTCGGCAAGCTTGTCTGCGAGGTCGGCCGATGCAAAATCGTTCGTGTGGTAGGTAGTCCACCCCTGCTCTGCGAGCCAGTCATCACGTTCGTCATCCCGCTCGACAAGCACGGCCACGCGCGAAGCCGCCCAGGACAGATCAACTTGCCACTGGTTGTCGGGGCCGATGTCGGCACCCCAATCCCCGAGTTCTACCTCGACTTCTACGAGCTCGGGAATGAGTTCCTGGAGCTCGGGACCGGATTCAGAGTAGACCGTCAGCCACGGGCTTTGACGCACGCTGAGAGGGACGTTGTCGTTGGGGGACAGGCCCGAGGCGGCACCCGGATTCTCCACGCCAGCCGCGGCAATCGGGTTCAGCGCCGCCCAATCCTTGAAGCCAAGCCCGATCTGACCATGAACGCCGAATAAAGTCCCTCGGTCGAGATTGGAATTGAACAGCTCGCAGCTCGTTTCCGGTACCAGGACGCAGCAGTGACATGCAGCGAGGTTCCGGGCGTCCGTACCGGAACCGCGGGACTCAATGCAGACGGGATCTGCAGAGCACCAAGACGTGCGGAATAGCCCTTCGTCCAGGGCCGCGCCGAGGCGGGCCGGGCTCGCCTGCGCAGCGATCCCGCCCAGGCTGCCTGCAGAGTCCGACGATGCCGTATACAAGAGAACTCCGACTTGGTCCTGACCCACATAGAGCCGTTCGCGAATCGATGACGCAGGGTAGCCGGCGTCCAACGAAAGCTGGTCGATGATGATGTGCGAAAGCGTGTGGATCAGAGTCTCAACAATGCTGACGGGTATCGGGTCCTGGCCACGCTGTTCAGCTGCCCGCTTCGCGTTCAAGCGGAGAGTTTTCTGCCTGCCGGCCGCGAAATCCGTTTCAGCCCAAGCCTCAACCTGCGCTCGGTCCAGAGCCACAAAAAGTCCCTCACCCAGCGTCTCAATTGCGGGCAGCCAATTCTGACGGTTGTCGTCCGGTGACAGCGGCGACAACTTGGCGTCGGGTTTGTCTTCACTCCTGGGGTGCAGACGGCTAAAGCCGTAAAGAGCGCGGACCTCCCTGAGCCGGGTGACTTTTCGTGCTGCCTTGATCCAGTGTTGATGGGGCTCAGGCACCGCGACTTTCTCAGCTACAAAATCGGTGTCAGGGCTGTCCCGGCGGCCGTTCATCAGCGCGAGGAACTCCTGTTCCCGTAGCTGGTCCTCGGAGAGCTCGGTTTCCTCACTGCCATGGAATTGGCGCTTTATTTCGGCGCGAAGTTCGTCGACAGAGAAGCGGCCGTCAAATTCCTGCGCCACGCCCTCGAGAACCCAGGTTGAACTGGGCTCCAAAGCCTGCGGCTGACTTAGTTGTGCGGCCTTCGACGTCACCACCTTAGCGAGAAATTCCGAATAAGGCGGGATGGAAATTGCAGACCTCACCACCGGGAACCAGACATTTGATGCGCCACGCTGAACCGTCTTCGGAGCCTTGCCGCATTCGCGCTCACGGTATCCCCAGCCGAGCCACGGGCGATTGCCTTGGCACTTCATTTCTTTAAGCGCGACGGAGTTGAATGCGTCCGCCATGGTCCGAGACTGGCCACACGAGCACCGAACTACCATGTCAGCCAGCGATGAGGTTCGACCTTCGGAAGCGAGGCTCAAGAGATGTTCGGCGCTGTCGGTCGGTGTGAAGCCGTGCACCCAGTAGGAATACGGGAAATCATCGATATGTCCGTCTTCGCACGCCACCACAAAGCGCGACGGCGTAAGCGGAGCGACGGATTTGCACATTCCGCATTTAGGGTCTTCGTATGGCGCCTGGAGTTGCTTGGCGGTGCCTAGCCGACTACAGATGGGGCATACCAGCATCTGGGGGAAGCGGACGACCGGGATCTTTCCGCGCGCCCCGGCTGGCGGCAGTAGAAGCTGGGCTACCCGCAAGCTACGGGCCAGGCGTGGCTCACTGACCGGCTTCAGTTGTTTCGTGTCCCACTGATCGATGCTGGTGATCATGAAACTGTTGTTTTCGGCGGGGAAGAGGCTCCCTACCCCGAATGTGGAGATCAACTGGCTGCGTCGGGCAGCATAGGTCTTTCTAGCCAAGGGAGGCGTCCTTCCTCATGGGGGCCGGCCGAAGGGCGGTCTCTGCATCAACGTCGCGCATGCTTCGTGGTGTCGGCCAGGGAATGCTGCTCGTGCTGTACACAAAGTCGGGGTCTTCAAGGGCCTTGCTGGAATCGATCAGAAGGGAACGAGGCGAGTTCTTTTTTCCTTCGTACGGCAGGTCGGCGTCCGCCAGGGCAGCCTTTCGCCAGAGGTTCAGTAGCCGCTCCAGCTCCTCGTGTGTTGCCGGCGCTTCTTCCGGATCGACGGCCGCTACTCGGTTGCCGATCCACGACATTACTTCGTCCACTGCCGGGGACTCGTCCCTAACGTGGCCAGCGGTGCCCCGCAATTCTGGGACGAGCATGCGCAGCGCCGAGACAAGCGTGGCGTGCAGCCCCCTGTCTCGGGACCGAGCCGCGAACGGCGTGGCACTCGTGGCTTCCACAGCACGGTACAGAGCGCCGTGGAAGTCGTTGAACGATTCATAGTGCGACCGGTCCCGCGTCCGGGCTGCATTGAAGATCGTGACGACCAGACCCGGGTGCTGGCGCCCGACCCTGCTGGTCGCCTGAATGTATTCGGCACTGGACTGCGGCTGACCCATGACGGCCATCAAGCCCAGGCGGTCAACGTCCAGCCCCACAGAGATCATGTTGGTGGCCAGCACTACGTCTTCGGGCGTGAGCCCGCTCATCAGGCTCTTCTCCAGGGACTTTAGTGCCTCCGGAATTTTGTGGTTTTCAACACGGCTGGTGAGCTCGCTCAGTTGGATCCCACGCCCCTCCAACCTGCCGTCGCGCTTGGCCAGCAGGTTCAAGCGGGCACGGACGTCGTCGTAAACCTGTAGGTATGCGGAGCCAAGCACTCGCAGGCTGTTGAAGTAGCCGACCAGCGTCCAGTATGGATCGCGGTCCTCGGTTGCGGCCCCCTCGATGACGTTGGATGAGTGCAGCAAGGACGCGTAGGTGCGGACCATTAGCGTGGCGTGGCTCGTACCGGATGCGAGAACGCCGACATATTGCCGCGTTCCGAATTGGTCGGAGGGCGCCTTGTTGGCGAAGAAAGAGTCATCCGGGTCCAGCCCCGGCGGCGGAAACAGACTGGACTCGCGGTTGAAGACGGACCGGATCTGGTCTTTGGCTCGCCGTATCGTGGCCGTTGAGGCAATAATCTTAGGCTTCCGGTTTGAAGAGCCACCTTCGCGTCCGATGCCGCTGGCCGCCAAGTCAACCGCTGTTTCAAAGAGGCCAACGGTTGAACCGAGCGGTCCCGAGATGAGGTGCAGTTCGTCCTGGATGATGAGATCCGGGCCAATGTCGGCGGAAGACAAACGCCCGAAGAGAGTGGCGATTTCACCCCGCCAGGACATGCCTGCGAATTTGTCGACGGTCCCGATCACGAGTTCCGGGCGCTCACGGTAGACGTCTGTGTCAATGATGTGAACGGGTAGGCCGTCGGCAAATTCGCACGCCTTGTTGGAACAGCTGACGAGCATCCGGTCGGAGGGCACTTTGACGATCCGGTAGTCATCGACCGTGAGCCGAGCGCCGCACCAGGGGCAGGCTTCGATCTGCTTGGGGTTTCCTTCGACAACTTCCTGATTGTTCCGAAGCTTTCCCAGGTTCGTCCGTGCAGTTGCTATGTCGTTCGGTGTCGCGCCTCCGCCCACCCAGAGTCCAATGCCGAATGGTGTACCACCGACCCGGTCCTCATTGGCCAGTCGAACAGATTCCAGGGAGCAAATGAGCATGGCAGCACGCTCAAATTGTTGGATCGTCAGAAGCCGGAGGGTGTAGCGCATGATCACGGCCACGCCGCGGACGCTTGTATTCCGCAGCCTCCGGAGCATCAGGAGGTAGGCGACAAGCCCCAGGTAGGCTTCTGTTTTTCCTCCACCGGTGGGGAACCACAGGAGATCAGCAATATCGCGTTCCGGGTGCTGATCGTCGGTCACTGACGGCAAGTTAATGAGGATGAACGCAATCTGGAAGGGTCGCCACGCCTGGGCGCCAAGCTCAAAGTCGCCCTTGGCTTCATTTCGCACCCAATCCTGCCGTGAACGCTGCATGTGCATGGCCTGATTCGCCAGCTGGAACGCCTCGAAGGCCTTTTCGTCGTCGATCAACAGCTGAATACCCGCTCTGATGCGGTCATGAGCCGTCCCGGCCTGCTTCATGTGTTCGGCCGCGACACCCCGCAAGTGCGGCGGAACCTGGCTCGCATCGTCGGCTATCACCGAGTCACGGGATACAGCGATCCACGAGGCGTAATCCTGAGCGAGTAAGTTCAGCTGCGTGACGACATCATCGCGGGTAGCTGAACCCATGAAGGACAGCGACAGGTCGGCGTTGCTGACGCCGGCCATGGACCGGTGGACATCCTGCCGGGGGACAAACGTCGTGCTCACCCGTCGGCAGCGCCGGCCTTCGACGTCGGACGTGTCCACCTCGACGGCGCAGCCGTGCCCGGCGCCGAAGACCATGTGATTTCGGTAGAGGAGTTCTGAAGAGGCCAGGTCAGGGTCCGTGGGAAGACTGGTGCGCAGCTTGGAACGATCCACAAGGGCGGCCAGCTCGGTCTGAACGGAGAGTCCAGCCTGGAACCAGCACGCCACGTCTTTATCTGATGTCGGGTCGGGTTTGGGGTGGGTGTTTCGCAGCACCACGGTCACTGTGACGACGGCCGCTTCGGGAGTACGTACCAAGGTGTACAGCTCCAGGGCTCCGCCCTCCAGCAAATGCCTCTGGGGCCCAGGTGAAGACAGATCGATTGGGATCTCGGGGAGTTCCGCTGGCGTACGCTGCCAGTCATATGCGTCGCGGCGCTTGCTGCCGCTGTCCCGGACGGTCGGCACCGGGGTGTACCTGGCGGCAGTGGGCGCGACGAGTAGAACCGTTGAAAGTGCTGTGTCAACGGAAACGGTTAAGCCCACGCTGCTGGGGTAAGTGAGCCGGGCGTTGGCCACCGGGCTGTCCACGGAGGCCTCGCCGGAGGAGGCAGCGACGGACTCCGGTTCGTCGGGTGCCTCTGCATAGGTGTCGTCCGATGCCGGCCAGAGTACTCCCGTGACGTAGCGCTCAAGAGGGCGCTCGGTGAGGAGCTCGTCGGTAGCACCGGGCCCGTAGAGGTCCGTTACCAGCCGGTCCACCATTTCGCGGCGGAAGGCGTATTTGCTGTCTAGGGTAGACAAGGTCATTCTCCTAATCCTTGATCCGGCTGATCAGTCCGGTAAGCCGGGGTACCAGCCACATACCGGAGGAACCGAGCCCCGCGAGTTTGGTTTCCTCTGGGTGGCCGGTGGCGCACTCGATGGATGTGACCCTGGCGCCGGTGAAACCTGATGGCCACGCCTGCTTGCTGCTGTATTGAAGGCCGAAGCTCTTCTTCAGTGCGTAGGCGAACGATTGGCTGGTCCGGCCCAGCACGCGGCCGTCGCTGGTAGTTAGCGTGTAGCGGGGAACTTCACCGGGCTCCGGTTGGGAGTCAATTCGGCCAGAAACGACTTCTCCCAGAAGGTCATCCAGTACAAGGCTGTTCTGCACCGTCTGAGCGTCTCCGTCTGCCGGGTAGTATGGCGAAATGTCGTCAATGTCGGAGTTCGCGAACTCCATCCTGGCCGTGTATTGACCAAATTTCCCGTAAGCCTTCTCCAGCCATCGTCCCGTCGACCCGTCGGCGCGCTTGAGGACATTTTTCGGCAGTTTGGTGGAGATTATCTCCTCTCGGGCCCGGCTCAGGGCGACGTACTTCTGCTTCAAGGTGGCCGCGTTCTCTTCTGCGGCGGGAGATCTGAACTCCGGTTGCAGATAAAGGACATTGGTGAACTCAAGCCCTTTGGCCCGATGTACTGTCGAAACGATCAGAGGAGCGACGTCGGCCACTGTGAGGGTCAAGGGGATCGATCTGCTGCGCAACCGCTGGCTGAGCTGGGGGACGTTGAGTGAGTCGTACGCGGAGAAGTTGCCCTCGGCTGTCTTTAAAGCGAGCCAGCGGTCGGCCGCTGCCTCTCCAAAAAGTTCGTGTAGACGGGACTTAATCTCGTCGGCGCCGTACGTCCTGTCCTCCAAATTCGTGAAGACCTGATGGACCCATGGCGCCACACTCATGTCCTGTGCCTTCCGCCGGATTAAGTGCGGATAGCCGTTCTCCCACAGAAGTTCACTCGCAACGAGGACTTCGTAATTGGTCGAACACAACAAGGCGGTCGTGTCGCCGTCATTCGGACTAAGCGCACCAGACTCATTCAGCAAGGAGCTACTGGAAACCTTTCTGCGGAAGTCGTCGAGGAGGCTATGCGCAACCTCGCACGCTGGGGTGTCGAGGGCTCCCAGGCTGCGGATCTCGTCGCCAACGGAGATGAGCTCCCGCGTGCGATCGGTCACCGCCCGATAGTGCTTTGCCAGCGTCTGTTGCTCGGCTCCAAACTTATTGACGAGAGTCTCGATGAGCTCCGAGGAAGTGAGTCTGGATTCCGATTCTTCCAATTGAAAGTCGTAAATGCCCTGCAGCGGGTCGCCCAGCACTGTGAACCCTAAGTCGTCACCGAGGACGGAGAACAGCGCCAAGACCAGCTCCGCGCGGTCTCCCACGAGATCCTGAGCTTCGTCGACCAGGATGTATTTTAGATAAGTGAGCCGATCCGGCGTCTCGTCGCCGGCGATGTATTTCGTGGCTTTTCTGATCCGGGCGTCAAAGTTGTCGCCCAGAGTCTCTTCGTCCATGTCGATCAGAATCTGCGCCGCAAAGGAGTCGAAAGTGCGGATTTGAAGTCCATCGAGATCGTGGATGCGGGCCCGTTTTCTGACAGCTTCGACAGCCGCCCGGGAAAAGCTGAGCACGAGGATTTCGTCGGCAGGATTCAAACCATCTTCTACCAAGGTCTTTACCCGTGCCAGAAGGACCTCCGTTTTTCCTTGCCCGGCTGCGGCCGTCACGAACATTCGCGCATCCGGCTCGGCCCCCGCAACGTCTCGCTGACTTTCGTCCAGTTCAATCTCGGCGAGCACTACGAACCGTCCTTCCACAGGTAGTCGAGCTGGGTAAACGCAAGCTTGTCGCCGTACTGGTCCAAATTGTCCTTGACGTTGACTATCAGGACCTCTCGGCTTCCACCGTTGAGCGGTCCCCGGAGCCCTCGGCCGATCATCTGGATGTATTTGTTCGGCGAGAACGTGGGCCGGCAAACGTATACGGCGTCGACCTTTGGTGCGTCGAACCCCTGGGTAAGTACATCGAAGTTGGTCAGCACGCGGATCTTCCCGTTACGGAAATCCTCGATTATGGAGCGTCTATGGCCCAAGTCCGTTTTTCCCGAGATGGCCGCTGCAGGAACGCCCTCAACGGTCAGGACAGCTGCGAGAGCTTCGGCGTGTTCCACTGAAGCAGCGAAGACCAAGGTCGGCCCCTTCGTCTCAGATGCCTTGATATGGTCGAGGATCGCTTCGTTGCGCTGCGTGCTGTCAGCTACGTGCTGAAGGTCGATCCGGCGATCAAGCATTGCACTTTGGGAATCCTCGTCTGCGGCCGAGGACATGTCCTTCAGCTTGAGCTGGATACCCTTCAGCTCGCGATGATTGACCTTGGCCAGAACGCCCATGCCCTGAAGATACTCGTGGGCGTTTTCCGCGCTGAACTCATCCGGCTCGATGAGGTTGCTTCCGAATCGGGCTACTAGTCGCGCGGTCTCCTTCTCGTTCGTTCCTCGATATGGCGTAGCCGAAAGTCCAAGCAGGGACCGGGACTTTTCGGTGAATGAGCGGCCGAACCAGGAAAGGACCGGAGTGTAGGACGTTGCGATCGCCCCGTGGGCTTCATCAATGATGACAAGGTCGGGGTCAGACATCCATTCGTACATGGACCTACGGGTCTGATGGATGCTACTCAGAGTCTGAATGGTTGCGACGACGAGGTGGAATTTCGTTTCTTCTCGGACGGCGTTATTTCCGCCCCACAGTCGGCTCACCGCCATTCGCTCACCGGGCGCTCCCGCTGCCTGCCAGACGTAGGTCCACGTGTCGATGGCCTGCTCGCAAAGTTCTTCAGATTGGGCAATCCAGGTAACCAGGCGGTGATCTTCCTTCGGTGAGGCTTTGATATCCCGGATGACTGATTCGACGGCTACGCGTGTCTTGCCGGCACCCGTGGGCAACTGCACCAGGCCGCGGCTGTGCTTGGTTTGCCCGCCAAGGAGGTCGACGATCTTCTTGCTGGTTGTTTCCTGGTATTGGTGTAGCGGGTTCAGGCCCACCGGTCCAACGAACTCCTCGCGTTCGGGCTTCTTCTTGATTGATTCGCCAGCCATTGCCGGTGAGAAGCCGAGCTCCTTGACGAACTCCTGGGCGGTCCGGCCGCCACGGAATTGACCCGGGGTTTCGATACCTGCTTCGGACAGGGCCGGCTTGAGCACCTTAAGGAGACTGCTGCCGTGAAGATTGCTGACGATCTCGAATAGCCGCTCGTCTGTGAGCTCGAGCTCGCGGGCATCCAGCATCTTCGTGACAGCGTCGGGGATTAGCTTCCGTAGGGTGTCCCGACCAACGAGTTCGGCGATCTTACCGGCGTCGGTCTTCTGTTTGTTGACGCGTCCGATTCGAGCTTGGGCCTCATCGTCCTTCTTGAGCTGCCGCATTGCCTGCATGACCTGGGCGGACGCACGTTTGCTGCCAAAAGCGCCGAGAATTGTCGTCAGTAGTGCCTGGTCACCTTGTGGAGCCCGGTAATAAAGAACGCCATCCTGGAGGTAGGACGCCTTGGGCCTGGCATCGGAACGTGAGTCAAAGCTGTTCGTCTGAACTTCATCAACGGAGACGCACGGCACACACAGAGACTGGACCGCGACTTCACTTGCTGCCCGTTTGAGATAAGGAAACCTCGACTTGATAGTTTCGGGCACTTCTCCCTCTACCGGTGTGGCGCGAACCGAAGTGTGAAACTCCACGGTGATCCGCCTGATTCCCCAATTCTCGACCAGGGCGTCATCGAGATCCGGATGGCCCGTGTATACGACTGGCACGTTCGTTTTTTCAACCAGGTAGTCACGAGACTCGAGGTCGGCAGCCAGAACAACATCCGATGTCAAATAACGTGTATTCAGGCCTCCGCTCAAAGGCGTAAGAAGCTCCTTCGGCGGCCGAACATCTAGGGCAGCCGATGCTCCATATAGTTCGTGGACTTGCAGAATCGGTAGCTGTTGTTCAGCAAGCGAATAGACAAAGCTCCATTGGATTGTTCGTACGTCGGTCGGCAGACATAAAGCCTTCGCTTCCTCCTCACCAGGAAAGGGCAAATAGTCCGTGGGTAGCCCCTCGACTCGACCGACACACTGTTTTGTGTCTACCAGCCCCAACGGCGTATCAAAAGCACCGTGGTTTTTAACCCACCAGAGATCCGGTCCATCGATGGTCTCGGCCGCCCGGAAGCCGCTGCTGAACTCAACTTTGGTCGGGTACTGCGGCCTGCTAAGAATTGTTCGCGTGACCTTCGCGCGGGTCGAAGCCGACGCATCGACCAAGAGATGAAGACCATCTGTCGTCAAAGCCTGGTTGAATCGGATGCCGGCCGGGGAAAGCCGGGCGGGTCCATTGCGGGACCCATCGGAAAGGCGGTCAGCCTCGCGGGCTTTCCACAGATCGTATGTGCCCCCGGCCCGGACCATTTTCGCATCCGCTAGCGTCGTCCGTGCGCCCAGGTTGCGCAGCAGGGCGATGTCGTTTGCGTGATACTGGTCGTCGACTAGGACATGTTCGTCCCCGATGTTGGTTTGGGGTATCAGTCCACCCGGTAGCCAGACATTACCCAGGTGACGCCAGTTATGGTCGCGGCAGCGAACCAGAATTCTTGCAGGTTCCGTCCTCTCGTTCAGTATCGAGAGGCTTTCCGGGACTGCAAGTGACCGAGTCAGTTTCCAGAGGGATCCGGCCAGCTCCGGATCAAGGTAATCCTGGGCTACATCGCTAGCTACCCGGTTGACGATGCCGCGGCCGTCTTGAGCCTGAAGATCGAGTGCACGCAGGTAAGTGTTCGCCTGCCCGTGATGCATTAGTTCGTAGGAAACGATGTTGGATGACTCGTCGTCGGCCTTCATAGGCAGAAAAACTCTTGATGTGATCGGTGCTTGGACGCTGCCATCTGACATGAGCACAATTTTGCTCCGCCGCATTGCGGGCCTGTAGTCGGCGTAGGACTTGTCGATGAGCGCCGCGAGCTGGAGGGCATTCTCGTAATCCGCGAGCTCTCCAGTTGTGACAACTTCTTCCAGCCACTCTTCGATGGAGGCCCGCTTTAGATTCGCTTCCTTCAAAATCCGCATTACCTGGCTTTCTCGTCGCAAGGCTGACGAGTGGAGCCAGCGCCGGTCCGAAGTCACCCAGGAGTCCCAGAGAGCGATCAGTCGAGTGGCTTCTTCCAATGCTGGCTGGACTTTGATTTCGCTGGGGAGTCTGAGGACGCCTGATTTGTCCGGCAGACACGGTGCGAACGGCAGAATCTCAAAAATGGGCTTGTTAATAACAGAGTCAGCCCACGAGCTTGACTCCTTGTCGCGCGACGGGAGTATGTCCAGAAACAGCGCCGGATCCTCCGGTGTTCGAAGGTCTGGGAGGGCGCTTGCAACCATCCGAGGAAGCGTTCGGGTCAGAATTTCTCGGTTGTACTGCGACTCCAGCATGCTGTGGCGGTCTTCATTCATCTTGAAGGCCGCATTTATGATGCCGCGAAGCGATGTCTCGTGCTGAGTGGGGAAGTAGTTCCAGAATCGACCCATTTTGCGCCGCTGGTTGCCCGTCAACGGAACGGCCCAGGACACGTCAACACTTTGACGCGCAACGATGCTTCCCGCCTCAATCGCGGCTTGGGTGCTTACTTCGTGACTATTTCGGAAAATGAGCCATTCGTTGCTGTCGGTGCCGTCGGAGAGAGTGACGCGATTGCCGTCCCGAGCTGCGGTCCACGTCCAGGAAGAGCTCTGGATCCTGTCCTCAAACTCGAGGGAACCGATTTTGTCGGAGAAGAGGAGGAACTCTTCGGGAAACTTCTTCATCTCTTCCGAGAGCCAGGTGACGCTGCCACTTAAGGGAAGCTTGACCACCGTGGTTGACCATTCAAAAAGATCCGAGAGGACCGGGTCCTGGGCGGCTTCCACGTCGGGGTCCACCGGAGTGGCCAACCGCAGAATTGGATAGGCGGCCAGGCCCGGATAGAGGCTTCCCAGACGCATCCGGCTTTGATCCTGGCTCCACGCAACAGAGCCACTTCGACTGAAGATTTTGGGCTCTGTGGTTATTTGAATTACCGATTTGAACCCAAGGCCGAAACGACCGATCTCGTCGTCACGTTTTTCGGAGGAGTGCGACAGCATGAGTGTGCGGAATCCGGCTTCCGTGAAGGGCTGGCCCTCGTTTGCGCAATAGAGTGCGTCTGTTGTCAGAACCACTCGGATGCGGCCGCCCGGTTCCTTGATTGCATCCGCTGCATTTTGGACGAGCTCGTTGAGCTGTTTCCGGCCGTAACCGCTCTGGGAGATGGCCGCCTCAATATTGCTGTGCTCGCGAACGAGATCCGGTCGCGCCCGGTATGCGTTGAGCGCGCTTTCCGTCTCCGCTGCGACAAATTTGCTGAGCGACGAAGCCGTCCCAGCCCATGATTCCCGAACCATCATTGGTTCCATCCCCCACTTGACAAGAGTGCCGTCGGCTCACACCGGTGTTTTCTCGATCATTCTTATCATCGCGGAGCGATAGCGTTACCGACCACGGCGGAGAACAAGTCAATCGTCTTACAAATGTTGCACTAGACGGGATGCTATGGCGCGACCGGGAGCCAAAGGAACAGCAGTCGTTTTCGGCCCAGAAATGCATTACTCGCGATGTCTAGCGAGTGTCCGTCCACCCTTGGGTCAAAGGACAACGGAAGATGCGGAGGCAAGGGGCGCCGGGAGATGTTCGTGGCGTCCCCTATCGGGTCCCCGCCTGTCCCTTGCGGCGGGACTCCCACCCAGGGCCGGATCAAAGTCCCTTTCTTCAACAATCGCCGGGACGCCGTGGACTGTCTTGGGGGAGGCTGCGTTACTGGGCTTGCTGTCGATGGCGGTCCATTGTTTTCTGGTGACCGTGTCGAAGAAACCCGCGTCGAGGTCCCGGCCGAGGGCTGCTGCCAGGACGTGTGCGGCGAGACGCGGTGGAATGGCGTTGCCGATCTGCTGAGACACATCCTTTCCCGACCAGGGGTAGTTAGCGGGGAACGTCTGGAGAAGGCCACTTTCGGAGACCTTGAGTCGATCAAGTTCACCCGCGTTTGAGAACAAGCGATTCCGAGAGACCTTCCCAGTAACGGTGAAAGCTGGTTCCTTCGAGGTGCGCCGACCACGGGCTTTCGGATCACCGCCGGTTCCATAATTGGAGACCAGCTCGAACGGCTCGAGTCGGTCAAGGGTCTGGCCGATGCTCTGGCACGGTAGCAGGGCAGACTGCTCGGTGGATGCTTGGACTTGCGTTCTCCTGAAACGCCGGTGCGTCGGGACGGGAAGGGCAGGTGTGAAGAGTTGGTTCGCGATAAGGATCGCGCGGCGGCGGGTTTGCGGGACTCCGTACTCCTCCGCGCGCAGTACCCCGGTCACGGTCTTGTAACCGAGTGTCTCCAGGACCGTCGCCATGGCCTCCCATACCGGCAGGACCGCTGGGACCTGCTCTAAGACGATCACCTCGTAGGGGTTCCCGGCCCGATGGGCCTCCAGCGCCCACCGCAGCGGCTCTAGCACCAGCCCGGTTCGTTCATCTTCTAAAGCGGCCAGCTCAGCGGTGATGTCGTCCTCGTCGACCATGCGCGCAATAAAGGACAGAACCCGATTCAGGGCCTTGCGGCCCGCGCCTGCCCCGGCCACGGTATACGTCTGACACGGAGGTCCTCCTGTGAGGACAGTCGCGCGGGGGAACTCGGATGGACTGTGCTCCCGAACGTCACCTTGCACGGTTTCCAGGCCAGCGGCACGTCTGGTTTCACAGGCATTCTTGTCCCACTCGATGCCGGCCACGGTCAATCCCAGCCAGTGTGCAGCGACATCTAATCCACCAGGACCGGCAAAGAGATCCACCATTTGAGCGTCAGAAGGAGGTGAGTCCGATTGCACGAAGGTCATGGGACACGATCTTATCGGTCGACAGGCCATCGACGGACCAGCATCGCCGGTCTTCCCAACGATCATGAGCAGTTCTCGCTGGATCGATGGTGCTCCCCCCACGGTAATGGTGGTAAGGATCGCTTGTTTGGTGTGGTCTTGCGATATCTGACTCGAGGAGGCTGGCGTCCGAGACCACACCGCCGCCCATATGACTTCCCGGAAACATTGCAGGGCGCGCCACGCTCGTTCCTAGCACTCTCCGCGTTTGGCGGTAAGTTCATGCCCGGGGGACGTTCGCCGGCGTGTGCGGTATGTGCGGGATTCCCCTGCGCCATGTCAGCACAGTCGAAAGGTCACAAATGTCCGATCCTGATTACAGCCGGCCGCCCGAGTCCGGCTCCCCGAGCGAGCAGCGCGAGGAGTCGTCAACGACGACCGCCGAGAAGGCGTCCGGCCAGCTGCTGAAGTTGGCTGGCAAAGTGATCGATTCGGGTGTGGGTCCGCTGACAGGGTCAGTCGCGTGGGCGGAGGATCGGCTTGCCCGCGTCCAAGGACCTCGGTACGAGCCCAACACCGACCCGACAAGAAAGGTGCGGCCATACGAGGTCGACGATATCGAGAAGGCGATCAAGAGGCTGATCGTCGAGTCGGTCGAAGCGGCAGGTGTGAACGGTTTCGTTACTGGGCTCGGTGGGTTCATCGCGATGCCAGTCACCGTTCCCGCGAACATGGCGGGTGCTCTCGTAATCAACGCACGTCTGGCCGGCGCAATCGCTTATCTGCGTGGGTACGATCCCAAAGACCCGCACGTCCGCACGGTGGCCACGCTCGTCGCAGTCGGCTCAAATGCGCAGCAGATCGTGAAGACATTCGGCATCAAGGTCGGCGAGAAGGTGCTGATTCAGGCAATTAAGCAGCTCCCGATCGCGGTCATTCGCGAGATCAATAAGAAGGTCGGTTTCATGCTCCTGGCCAAGTACGGCACAAAGCGTGCGGTCGTGACCTTGGCTAAGGGCGTGCCGCTGGTCGGTGGTGTGATCGGCGGCGCAGTGGACGCGACCATGACCGGTGCCATCGGCCGCACGGCGAGGACGATGTTCCCTGTCGACTGATCGCCTCGCTTTCTGGCAGTCACCCGGTTTCAGCACCCGTCGGGTAAGCATCGACGTGTTCCAGGATGGAGGGACCCACGCTCGCCGGTTTGAAGACCTCGGCCGATCGGCCTTCAAGCTGTGCGGCAGCGGATCCAACCTAACGGCGCCGCCGCTGTTCCTTTGAATGCACGTTCGTGACGGCGCTGTTCGAAGTATCCGAAAACCGGGACCCGGACCACGGATCCGCCCCGCTCGTATGCTGATTCGGGCGTTCTGATTGGCGTCAGATGTCAGCCGACACTGACAGCACGGCGAGTTCGGCATGACCTTGCCAGCCGAGACGAGCCCAGAGCACTACACTGAGGCTGAATCAGCCCCCGGCGCCGCCGGGCGGGCATATCGATAGGGACGGCCCCAGGGCGTTTCAAGGCAATAAGGGAGCCGATGATCGCCAGGCTTTTCAAGGGCATCGTATTGGTTGTGGTTGGAGCGCTCGTGGCGCTGGGCGGGCTGCTTGCAGCCAACATGTCTGGGCTCAACCCATTCCAGGCGAGCCAGGTCGACCGGAGCCAGCCCGTGCTGCTGAAGTCGATCCAGGACATCAGTCAGTACCACGCCGCGGTGGGAAATTTTGAGGCGGTGCTCGACGTCGAGAACGACGTCGCGTGGGTGCCGGGCATCATCGCAGGACGGCGGACGCTGTATGTCGCGGCGGGCACCGTCAATGCCCACGTTGATCTGTCCGGTCTCGCTGATACGGACCTGACAATATCCACGGACGGCAAGTCGGCGACAGTCCGACTGCCCGAGCCACAACTCGATAAGCCGAACCTCAATTTTGACAGATCGTATATCTACGATCAGAACCGCGGAATTGTCGACCGGATCGTTGACGCGATCGAGACGCCGCAGCAGGCGGAGCTCTTTGCGCTCGCCGAGACGAAGCTGGCCGCCGCCGCCGAGGAGTCGGAGCTTCGAAAGCAGGCTGCCGAGAACACCAAAGCCATGCTGACGGGCATGTTCGGCTCGCTCGGAGTTCAAGTCACGTTCCTCTAAGATGCGTCCGGCTAGTTAGCGTCGATCAGGTCGGTTGCGGTCGTCACTCATGCTTCGGCCATAAGGCAGGGCCGCACCGCACTGGACCCACCGCCACAAGGGCAAGTCCTCCCGAAATTCATCGCTGGGGACGTGGTCGCCGTCGTCCGTTCCCTGAACCTTTCAGGCAGCCGGACGCCGCGGCGGCCGAGGCCCGCGGTGGGGCAGCCTCCCTGCCTGGGAAACTGACAAAGTCGCAAAGTCCGCGACAAACCAAAAGGCAGGCCGGCTCTGAAAGCCGGCCTGCCTCTGACGCTTAGAGCCGCTTACATAACCCCCGTCGGCACCAGCAGCACCCAGGCCAGGGCCGGCGCCACCAGGACAACCCCGCCGGCGTACATCATCAGCTGGCGGTAGACGCGCTGGCGGTCGTTGTCGCGGGCGTTGGCCACCACCAGGGCGCCGTCGGTGGAGAAGGGGGAGACGTCCACCACGGTGGCCGCGATCGCCAGGGCCGCCACCGTGCCGGAAGCGCTCAGCGAGCTGGTGGCCAGCAGCGGGCCCGCCATCGGGATGAACGCGGTGAGCAGCGCCGTCGACGATGCGAACGCGGAGCCGACCCTGATCACGTAGCAGAGCACCAGGGCGATCAGCAGCGGCGCCCCGAGGGCCAGGGCCATCTCGGCGAGCGTGTCGATGACGCCCACGTGCTGGAGCAGCGAGACGTAGGTGATCATTCCGGCCACCAGCAGGACGGTGGACCAGGACACACCCCCGATGAACGTCTTGTGTTCCTTGATGTTGACGAACGCCAGCAGCAGGCCGGCGGAGAGAGCCACGAAGCCGATCGGCATGTCGAAGCCCAGGGTGCACACCAGGATCGCGCCGATCAGGAACAGGGTGAAGATCTGCTGGCCGGTGGGGCGGCCAGTGCGCGGCGTCTCCAGGCCGGCGTACTCGTTGCTGTGCTTGTCACGCAGCTTGCCCAGCAGTCCGAACACCACGATGGTCAGGACGGAAAGGATAAAGTTCAGCGCGAAGCTGGCCAGGAAAAGCGAGCCCTGCGAGATGGGGAAGCCGTTCTTCAGCGCGATTTCGTGCACCAGCACGCCGGCCACGGACAGCGGGGAGAAGCCGCCGGCGTGGGCCCCGTTGATGACGAAGGCGCCCATCAGGACCGGGTGTGGCCCTGCAGCCCCCGGACGTCCGGGTGATCAGCCTCGGCTCCGCGGCGCCGCTGCGGCGGGTGCTTCTGGCCCAGCGCCAGGGCCGGGGACTACTTATAGCGACGGCGGTCCGCCTGGCCTAGCCGGTCAGGCCCGGGGAACTTTCGTGGCTGCCGGCGTCCTCGCCGGATGGTGGCGCCATGAGGGAACGAAAGTCCATTCTCCTCTTGAGGACAGAAACCTTCGGCGCAGGAAATCCCGCATCACGTAGCTCCTGCGCCTTCCACTGCGCTCCGGTGGCCTTCTTGAAGGATTCGATATAGCGTCGTCTGGCTTCGTACAGCACCCGTTCAGCGTCATGCATTGCCTCGTAGCTATCCAGCACCCCGGCGGCAAGTTCGAGCTGCTGCTCGGTGCGGCGCTGGTTGGTCGCGCGTAGGAATTCCATTTGGTCCTGGCTGGTCATGGCTCATCGTATCGATCGACGGTATCAACGGACTAGGGCCGCTAGGCCGGGCCCACGGCGAGGTCAAACGGATGGTTCAGAGGGCAGCGGCGGCCGTTCACCGACTCAGCGCACCCGCAGGTTCGAGGGCTTTCCGGGGACGTCCATCGGCTGCAGGCCGGCGGCTTTGGCCTGCAGCACGCACCACCTGCGCAACGGCATGCCAAGAACCTTTGGAAGGGACCCGTGGTGCTGCTTCACCAGCGGGGTTCCCACGCTGCCGAAGAGGGACACGCTGATTCCCGTTTCTCCGTGCAGCAGGGTGTCGCCGAGCACCGACCTCCACGCCTTTTCCAGTGCCTTGGTAGAGGCAACTGCACTGCCGTTGACTCCCTGGAAGCTTCGCGCCAGATGCGCGTGCATCCGCTGGTGCTCGGTCAGGGCCGGCGCCTTGGGAGGAGTCTTCACCGTGGCCGGCAGGTCCTTCACCGCCGCCTTCGGGGCCGTGCCGACGGCCGTCGGCTGGCCGGCCGGGGTTTCCGCGCCGGCGGCGGTGACCACAAGGTCGGCGAGTTCCGCGTGCAACGCCGCGATCTGCCGGTGGATTTCGCTGATCCGGAGGACGACGTCGGTGTTCCCGCCCTTCGGTGAAACGCGAAGCTTGGTCTCTGCCTCGGGAGGGAAGGTGGTGCGGAACAGCGCACAAAGCGCTGTCGCCAGCGCACGCCGGGCGCCGGCGTCGGGCAGGAACAGCGGTGACCGGCTGGTCGAGTTGGCAATCACCGCAGCCAGTTCCGGCAGGTCGCCGTACACCTTGCCCCAGCGGATCCGCTCAATGATGGTGTTCTGGTCCACCTGCGGGGAATAGACGCTCTGCATGAGCCGCAACTGCAGCGCATCGAAGGCGGGGAAGTGCTGGGGGAAGATGGCGCCGCGCAGGGCCGCCCGGACGGCGTCGAGCTGCCGCGACACCTGCTCGATCGGATTCGGGACGGCCAGGCCGCCGTCCAGCAGCCAGGGCTTGCCCGTGTCGGTTGCGAGCGCGACGCGTTGGGGGAAGCCCTTCCACTCGCTGACCATGAGGGTGCCGTGCCGGACGTTATAGAAGAACCAGTCGACTTCGGCGACAGGCCTGCCGGGTGCGTCCACCCGGCAGTTGCTGAACGCCCACACGTCGTCGTCCAGCAGTTCCTCCAGCCGGGCAACATCGCGGGGGGACGGTCTGTGAGCGGCCGAATTGGCGGAAGGAAAGTGCAGCAACGGAAGCCTTCTGGGGCGCTGTGCCAGCTGAGGGAACCCCACGCCCCGAGCCGGTCGCGCGTCGTGCGCTACGCCATCATCACCGGCCAGCAGGCCCAAGGGCAAGGGCGGCGCGCGGGCGGCTTTGCCGGCAGGGGCCGCATCGCTCTGGGTCCCGCAGCCCGGAAGTCTCTGCGCCCGGGCAGATGAACGTTTGTGCAGACGTCCGCGGCTACGCGCCGGCAGGTCCCGGCAGTGCCACAAAGCTACTGACCAGTAGCTTTGCGTCGGAGTGGAGCGGTATTCACGGGCGGGCAGGGCCCGCGCCGGGAGCCGAGTTTTTGTGCACATCCGTGCAAATCCATGGCCGCAGCGGGCTCACGTCTGCCTAGCATTTGAGGACCGCAGCCCAGACCCGGCTGCGAACGACCACCATCTGGCACCACCCGCCGACACACGAACAAAGAGGTTTCCATGTCGCTGCTTACCAGAGCCCTTTCCATTGCCGCCGCCGCTGTCCTGGCCGGATCCCTGACGGCGGCTCCCGCCCAGGCGGGCACCCTGGATATTGCCCAGCCCGGCGCCAACGACTGGACCTGCAAGCCCTCGGCCGAGCACCCGTATCCTGTCATCCTGGTGCCGGGCACCTTCGAGAGCATGGCGAAGAACTGGTCCACCCTGTCCCCGTACCTGAAGAGCAAGGGGTACTGCGTGTTCGCGCTCAACTACGGCGAGACGAACGGCGTGTACGCCACCGCGCCGGTGGCTGATTCCGCGAAGGAGCTTGCCCCGTTTGTGGACGCGGTCATGGCTGCCACCGGCGCCAAGAAGGTGGATCTGGTGGGCCACAGCCAGGGCGGCATGATGCCGCGCTACTACATGGGCTTCCTGGGCGGCGCCAAGAATGTCCATCACCTGGTGGGCATCGCCCCCTCCAACCACGGCACCAAAGGCGTGATCGTCCCGCCGCCGGGATTCCTCCCGCCTCCGGACTACACCGCGTTGAACTGTGCGTCCTGCGCCGACCAGCAGGCCGGATCGGCCTTTATGCAGCAGCTCAACTCCATCGGCGACACCGTGGCCGGACCCTCCTACACCGTCCTCTCCACGGTCTACGACGAAGTGGTGATCCCCTATAACAGCCAGTTCCTCAGCGGCCCGGCCCGGCAGGTCACCAACATCACCATCCAGGACAAGTGCCCGGCCGACGTCTTCGAGCACGACCAGACCCCGAACGACCCCGTGGTGCACCAGTTCGTGGCCCACGCCCTGGGACAGGCCGCCGGCCCGGCCGATCCGGCCTACCAGCCCGCCTGCCTGTAGCCGCCACCAGCGCGGGCAACATCGCCGCATATCCTCGCGGCGCTGGTGGCGAGGCCGGCCTGCCCCGCACCGATCACCAGGGTGTCCACCACGTGGTCCGGTTCCGCGCCGGGGGAGTGCATGGCTACTTCTTCGCGGCCTTCGCGCCCGCGGCCTGGGCGTTCGACGCCGGTTTGGGCGCCTTGGGCGGCAGCGCGGCCACATGCTCGAACGCCTTCTCCACCCCAGGCCTTCGCCCGGGCGTCGTCGCCGTCGCCCTCGGCGTTCCAGACCTCGGGCAGCCCGGTGTAGCCGCCCATGGGCCGCTCGGCCGGGCCGAACGGCACGGTCCGCTCGGTGCGTTCGAGCAGTTCCTTGTCCGCCGCGCCCAGCTTCACGCCGATGGTGGGGCCGAACAGGCCGGCGAACATGTTGCCGTTCACGAACGCGCCCAGGTTGCCGAACATCGGCTTGACCACCACCCCGGGATGGTCCGGCACCACCGCGCGGAAGTGCTCCTTGTCGGCGTTTGACGCTTGGGGCATGTCCATGGGGTTCCTCGGGTAAATGAGCTGCATCGGACGGGTCTTCCTGCAGGATAAACCCGCGGCCGGGCACGGTACAGCCGCCCCGGTGTTACCCCCGCGCCACCAGCCCCGGCACCCCGTCCCGGATCTCAAACGACGCCTTCGTGCGGACGGGAGCGCCCGGCGTCGTGACGAAGTCCAGCGTCCGGAAGTCTGCGGTCATCGCGTCCTTAGTGATCCGCGTGTTCACGTAGCCGCGGTTGTCGTTGTAGAACTTCAGGTGCGGGTTCCACGCCATCACCGGGTCCGTGGTGGAGCCTGAGCCGTTGCCGGTGGACGTGATGGACGTACAGACCAGTTCCGAGCCGACCACGGGAGACGCCGGGTCTCGGTAGTCCACCTTGACGTCGTTGGCCCAGTTCCGGTGCACGTCGCCGGTCAAGACGACGGCGTTGCGCACGTTGGCGTCCACCCAGCCCTGCGTGATGCGGCGGCGGGACGCGGCGTAGCCGTCCCACCCGTCCATGGAGACGTCGTCGATCTCCGGCGCCCGGTTCCGGTCCTTCTCGGCGAAGAACACCTGCTGGCCCAGGATGTCCCAGCGCTGCGTGGAATTCCGGAAGCCGTCCAGCAGCCACCGCTCCTGCTCCGCACCGGTGATGGTGCGGTCCTCGGCCAGTCGCTCGGCCACATTCTTCTTCCAGCCGTCGCCGGCGAGCTGGTCGTCCCGGTACTGCCGGGTGTCCATCATGTGGAAGTTGGCCAGCTGGCCCCACTGGATGGTGCGGTAGATCTTCATGTCGAACTCGGCCGGCACGGACGAGGCCCGCAGCGGCATGTTCTCGTAGTACGCCTGGAACGCGGCCGCGCGGCGCTGCCGGAACCGCTCGGTGGTGTCGTTCAGCTGCCCGGCATCCCGGTTCTCCGGGATCTCGTCCGCCCAGTTGTTGTCCACCTCGTGGTCGTCCCACACCACCAGCCACGGCGCCACCGCGTGCGCGGCCTGCAGGTCGGCGTCGGCCTTGTACTGGGCGTGCCGCTGCCGGTAGCCGGCCAGGCTGGTGGTCTCCGGACCCTCGTGGTCGCGCGGGTTGCCGCCGCCGATCACATAGCTGTCCTTCTTGTACTCGTACAGGTAGTCGCCCAGGTGCAGCACCAGGTCCGGGTGGTCCTGCGCCAGCCGGGCGTAGGCGGTGAAGTAGCCGTGCTCGTACTGCGCGCAGCTGGCGAACGCCATGGCCAGCGCCGCGGGCGTCTCGTGCAGCGCCGGGCTGGTGAGCGTGCGGCCCACAGCGCTGAGGTGCCGGCCGGTGCGGAACCGGTAGAAGTATTCGCGCCCCGGCCGCAGGCCCCGCACCTCCACGTGCACCGAGTGCGCGGTTTCGATCCGGGCGTGTTCGACGCCGCGCGCCACTACGGTGCGCATGCCCGCGTCCTCGGCCACTTCCCACGCCACCGCGACGTTGCGAGACGGCATCCCGCCCAGGCCGTCCCCGGCCACCGGGTCCACAGCCAGCCGGGTCCAGATCACGAAGCCGTCCGGCCACGGCTCGCCGGAGGCGATGCCCAGCAGGAACGGATCGGTGCGGAGACCGGCGTCGTCGGCGGTGGAAACGGCGACGGCGGCACCCGGCCAGGCGGCGACGAGCCCGGCCCCGAGGCCGGCGGAGAGGAGGGATCTGCGTGAAATGTTGTCCATGCCGTCGAACCTACGGACGCCGGTTGGACACCGCCTGAGGACGATGTGAATGACCGGTTAACTGCGTGACAAAAACTGTTGATTGAGGACCGGCGGGCGCCTTGGACCCTTCAAGGGCAGGCCGCGGGCTGACGGATGCGGTGCCGTCCGGCCGCCGTAAACCGGCGCGGTGAAGGCCGTCCGGCCGGGAGCCTAATGTAACGAACTGGTAACATAGGGCAGATGCCGAATCAGTCTGGAAAAACACGGGTCACGCAATTGGACGGCCTGCGCGGGATCGCCGCGCTGGTGGTGGTCGCCTGCCACCTGCTCTCCGTCCTGCCCGGAATCGGGAAAGTCGTCTCCGACGACCGGACCGCGCCGCTCAGCGCCGCGGGGGACTGGGCCGTGTTCTCGCCGCTGCACATCCTCTGGAACGGCACCCCGGCCGTCCACGTCTTCTTTGTGCTCTCCGGCTTTGTGCTGATCCTGCCGTTTACCAAGGCTGCGTCCGGCAGGAGCTGGGCGCCGTACTACGCCAAACGCCTGCTCCGCCTGTACCTCCCGGCCTGGGCGTCCCTGGCCGTGGCGGTGGCGCTGATCGTGCTGATTCCCCGCACGGAGTCGCCGCTGCAAAGCTACTGGGCGGACATGTTCGTGGTGGACCCCACGCTTGGCCGCGTCGCGAAGGACAGCCTGCTGCTGCTGGGCGCCAGCACCGTCAACACCCCGCTGTGGACGCTGCGCTGGGAGGTCGCGTTCTCCCTGCTGCTCCCCGTGTACGTTTTTGTGGCGCTCCGCTGGCGGCGCTTCTGGCACCTGAAGCTCGGGATTGTCCTGGCGCTGGCCGCCGCGGGTGCGGCGCTGAATGCCGACTGGTTGATCTACCTCCCCATCTTCGCCATCGGCGCCATCCTCGGCGTTGAGCGGGACCGGATCCACGACCTGACGCGGCGCTGGCCCCGGCTCATCTGGCTGCCGGTCACGGCCGCCGGGCTTCTCCTGGCCAACGCCGAGTGGATCAGCCGCGGCGAGCCCGTCCCGGGGGTCGAGGCGCTCATCACCGTGGGCTCGACCCTGATTGTCCTGGTGTTCCTGCTGACCTCCCCGGCGAAGAAGCTGGGGGACACGGCCGTGGCCCAGTGGCTGGGCAAGATCTCCTTCAGCCTCTACCTGGTGCACCTGCCGGTCATCCTGGCCTGCGTTACCCTGCTGCGGTCGGTCTCGCTGCCGCTGGCGCTCGCCGTCGCCGCCGTGGCCTCGTTCGGTGCCGCCGAGCTGTTCTACCGCTTTGTGGAACAGCCCGCGCACCGTGTCTCGATCGCCGCGGGGCGAGCGATGGAGCGCCGAACCGGGCGCAACGACCGCCGCGACGCCCCGGGCATTCCCGACGCCGGCGCTGCCCCGGACAGGCGGGACAGCCCGCCCGCCCGGGTGATGGCCGAGGCGGGGTCCGGCCGCAGCAGCTGACGGACCGCCCCGGCAGCAGCCAGCCGGAACCTACTCCGCGGTGCGGGTGGTCTGCTCCGCGAGGGTGTCCCAGAACGAGGTATCGGCTGTGGCGATGGAGCCGTCGGCGATGGCCCGGGCCGTGGCGTCCAGGGTGACAACGGTCTGCTTGATGAGATAGCCGTTGCTCTTCTGGCCGAGCACCGCGGATTCCCTGGTGTTGTCCGACATGCCGCGCATTTCGAACAGGATGGTCGAAATGCCGTATTCCACCGCGATGCCGTTACGGCTGATGGTTTCGGCATCCCCGCCGACGTACCTGCCAAGGTGGCCCCACCCGGTGGAGTCGACGGCGTCGAACACCACGGCCCCCAGACGCTTGGAGCCTTCCAGCACGGCAGGGTCGACGTTGGGTGTGGTGGGGTAGAGGATCGACCCCGACACCAGCTCCCCGTCCCGTTCGCTCTGCGTCCCCTGGTGATGGAGATCAATCATGTAGTCGACGTCGTAGGCACGCATCACGTTGTCGTGCAGCGCCTTCGTCTCCGGCTCGAGCTTGTCCACATGGTCACGGTTCAGGTCCACGTTGTTCGCATTGGTCCGCGTCAGGGTCCTGCCGCCGTCAGCGATGTAACCGTCCAGCGGGAAGTCGACATCCCCCATGGCGCCGTCGGGATTGAGCATGGGTACCACCAGGATGTTCACGCCGTCGAGAACTCCCTGGGCCTTGGCCGTCCCCAGATGCTTGATGAACTCCAGGGCCCCCTCCGTGGTCAGCTGTTCGTTGCCGTGCTGCTGCGTCAGGTAGAGGATGGTCGGGTTGTCAGGGTCGGTGATGTACTTCGCCAGGTACAGGTCGCGGCCCTTGACCGACTGGCCGATCACTTCGAGCTCCAGCGCGGACTGCCGCGCGTCCTGCTTCTGCAGTTCTGCAACTACCTCGTCATAGGAGCGCAGGATCGAGGTGTTGACTGTCTCATTGCCCCCGTAGTTGGGGCCCTCGCCCACCGCAAAGGCCGGAGCGGCAGCGGTTGCGCCAGACATAAGCACGACCGCCAGCGAGAGTGCAGCGAATTTCCTGGGTGCGTTCAAGATGTTCCTCCAAACAGTGGATATGACAAGCTGAGTCAAACCCCACCGCTTGGTTGTGTCAAGCAGTTGACACCGACGTCCGCGAGCACGCCAAAGGAGAAGCCGGCTCCGCGCCCCCGGGCTACGCGGCCTCGTTGAAGCGGACCATGTTGCCGGACGGGTCGCGGAACGCGCAGTCCCGCGGGCCCCACGGCTGGACGATGGGCTCCTGGAGCACCTCCGCGCCTGAGGCCCGGACCGACTCGAACGTGGCGTCCAGATTGTCGGTGCGGAACACCAGGACGGGGAGCGCGCCCTTGACCAGCAGCTGCTGGAGGGCGTCGCCGTCGTCCTTGGAGCGGCCGGCGTGCGGCTCGGAGAGCACCAGCTCCAGGTCCGGCTGGGCGTCGCTGCCCAGGGTGACCCAGCGCTGGCCGTCGGAGCCGACGTCGTTCCTCACCTCCAGGCCCAGCACATCCCGATAGAACGCGAGCGACTCGTCGAGGTTGTTGACGGTGATTTGTGCGTACTGCAGTGAAATGTTCATGCCCTTCACGCTATTACCGCGGCGTGAGGGGCGCTTCTTCAATCCTGCTCGGATTGGACGCGCTGCGTCCGGGGCGGCCGGGTGCGCAGCCGGGCGATGCACGGCGGCATGGCCTGCGCGGCATGGTGCTCCAGGGACCGGTACTCACTGGGCGGCATGCCGACGATCTCGGTGAACCGGGAACTGAACGAGCCCAGCGACGTACACCCCACCTCCATGCACGCCTCCGTCACGCTGGCCCCGGCCCGGAGCAGCGCCATGGCGCGTTCGATCCGCCGGGTCATGAGGTAGTTGTACGGGGTCTCGCCGTAGGCCGCCTTGAACTGGCGGGAGAAATGCGCCGGAGACATGAGGGCGCCGGCGGCCATGGTGGGCACGTCCAGCGGCAGGGCGTAGTCGCGGTCGATCAGGTCGCGGGCCCGGCGAAGGTGCGCCAGGTTGGCCAGCTCCTGCGGTGTCATGCGGCCATTGTAGGTCCGCCCGCGCCGCCGGTCAGCGGACTGCGGGCGGCGTCCCCGAGGCCGCTTGGTAATGCGCCCCGCAAATCTGCTGTAGTGTGGAACCTGTTGTTGTGTTTATGCAGTTCGTAGTTCAGGCAGTACGCACGGTCGAAAGCCCGTGTTCTTCTGAAGCAGCGGTTTTGAGCACCCCACACCGGAGGACCCGAAAGTCGGGACTTTTCCTCCACCTTCACGAAGGACAAAAATAATGGCTACTGGTACCGTCAAATGGTTTAACGCTGAAAAGGGCTTCGGCTTCATTTCCCCCGATGACTCCTCGCAGGACGTTTTCGCGCACTACTCCGCGATCAACTCCTCCGGCTTCCGCTCCCTCGAAGAGAACCAGAAGGTCTCCTTCGAAACCGAGCAGGGCCCCAAGGGTCCCCAGGCTACCAACATCCAGGCTCTCTAATTTCCTAGAGATCCGGGACCGTTAGGTTTCGAGCAGGGCCCGTCTTCGGACGGGCCCTGCTTTTTGTTAACCCGGGCGTGCTTCGCCGGGTGTGACAGGCCCGGCGTTTCACCGCCGTCTTCCAGGACCAGTTCGACGTCGGCCGTGTCCCCCGCGGCCAGGCCCGCCGCCGTCCTGACCGCCTTCTTCACCGGCAGCAGGTACGAGCCGCTCGCGGCGTCCGGGAACACCGACGTGGACCACCGCTGCCCGGCGATGCACGCGGTCACCTTGATCGAGCCGAACGCCTTGGCGAACGGGGCCGCGTCCTCCCGCAGTTCCTCCGCCACCTCCCGCGGCAGCGTGATGAAGTGCCACCCAGCTTCCCCGGGGTAGAGCCACAGCTCGGCGCGGAACGCGTACGACGTCGTCATGGCTTGAGTATCGCAGGCGGCGGCTGCCGCGGCAGCCTCTTACAACGCGGCACCGTGCCGCGTGGCCAGGTACGCGTCCAGCGCCGGGTTGTCGATCTCCTTTGCCAGCCACGGCACCGCCTGCGCCGCGGCCTCGTCCCCGAGCGCCGCCCGGTGTGACAGCGCCCGCACCGCGAACTCCCGCATTCCGCTCCGGCTGGCCAGCGCCGCCAGCCGGTCCACGAACCCCGGAGCCCGCGGGGACCCCATGGCGAGGAAGACCTCCGCCGCGGCGTCCAGCAGCCGGGCTGTGTACCAGAGGTACCACGGCTTGGGTTCCAGCCCCCGGTCGATCCAGTGCTCCGCGGCCGCTAGGTCGCCGTGCGCCAGGAACAGCCGGGCCTCGGCACCCGCGGCCAGGGCCAGGTAGCAGTGGTCCCCGGCCAGCTCGGCCATCACCCAGGCCCGGTCGATCAGGGCGGCCGCTTCCTCCAGCCGGCCCGCCGCGAGATGGACCTCGCCCCGCACCCCGGCGACGAACGGTTCGAACGCCGTCCAGTGTTCCGCCGCGACCCCGGCCAGCGCCCGGTCCAGGGCGGCCGCCGCCAGCTCCAGGTCCCCGCGCAGCAGGTGGACCCGCCCCAGCAGGGCGTCGCTGAACGCCTGCTGCCTGCGGTTCCCCACCTCCCGCGCCAAACGGCCCGACTCGGCGAACGCGCCCACCGCATCCCCGTAGTGTGCGGTGTCCGAGGCCAGCATGCCCTGGATCGCCAGGATCCGGGCCTGCTCCTCCGGGATGCCCTGCGCCGCCTGCATGGCCCGCTCCAGCCAGCCGGCCGCCCGGTCCGGCACCCCGCGCTGGACCGACAGGTACCCCAGCTCCCGGAGGGCCGCGGCGGCCGTCCGGGAGACGCCGTCGGGCGCTTCCGCGGACAGCGCCCGGTGCAGGAAGTCGGCCACCTCGGCGCCGCGGCCGCCCGCCTGGTGGATCAGTGCCCCGGCCAGCGTCACCAGCGACTCGGCCACCAGGTGCCGGTCCGGGGCGGGCTGCCCGGCGCGCTGGGCCAGGACGACGGCGAGCCGCAGCTGGTCCAGCCCCCGGTCGACGGCGCCCGCGGACAGGGAGGCGCTGCCGGCGTCAAGGTAGGACCGGACGGTGGCCGCGGTGGCGTGCAGCTCGGGGTCCGCCACCGGCTCGGAATCGGACAGGGCGCGCCGGACCTCCGCCGGCAGCGGCAGGCCCAGCTCGCGGTGGTACAGGTCCGCGCATTTAGTGACCTCCTCCCGCGCCCGCCGGTGCTCGCCGAGGGCCACCAGCGCCTTCACCAGGACGGCGGTGCAGTCGGCGTGGAACGGATCCCGGCGCAGGGCCCGGGAAGCGAGCTCGACGGCGTCGGCCGGGGCACCCGCGGCGAGGGCGGCCAGCGACCCCTCGTACAGCAGCGACTGGACGCAGTTCTCCAGCCGGTACCGCTGGTCCGCCAGCCAGGAATCAAAGACGGGGCTGTCCGCGAAGGAGAGGCCCTCCATCAGCTGGCCCTCGAACCGCCGCGGATCCGCACCGCCGCCGGGGGTGGCGCCCACCAGCTCCAGCGCGTCGCAGTGCCAGGGCGGCAGGACGGCCAGCCGCAGCGGGTCGCCGGTGAGGGAGATGCCTGGGAGGGTGCGGCGCAGCTCGGACAGGTTCCAGCGCAGGGCGCCCAGCGGGTCCGCGGCGTCCGGGAACAGCAGGGTGGCGGTGCGGCCGCGGCTGGCGCCGTCCGGTTGGAGGGCGAGGTAGGCCAGCACAGCCCAGGCTTTGCGGCCTTTGGGCTGTGGGGGAGCGGCGCCTGGGGACTCGATCCTGGGCGGACCGAGGAGCCGGATCCATGTCTCGGCCATGGGGTTAATTTTACGCCCGGAGGGCTGTGCGGGCGCCTGTTTCGGTGCCCGTCCTGGGGTTGGGGAACTCACACGGTTGCTCACACGGCCCCTGCCGACACTGGAGACATCCCATCCGCACTACCCCCGCTAGGAAATGAAAATGGAACTGTTTGTAGTCCTGCTGTTCGGACTGATTGTTGCCGCCGGCACCGCCACGGTCCGCGCGGTGCTCCGGGACGGCCACGGCCACACGCCGGTGGTGCGGTCCACGGAGTCGTGGTCCGCCGGCAGCCTGCCCAGCGAGCCTTTCACGTCGTCGCTGGCCTGGTACCTGCCGGGCTCGCGCGTGCAGTAGGGCGGGTCCGCCGCCGCGGTGCTTCGTCACTTCAGCGCCCGGATCTGCAAGACTTCTTGAGGGTGGCCGGCGGCTCAGCGCCGGGCGCCTTCTCACATTTCAGCTAGCAGGCTTCGCGGCCGCGGAAGGTACAACGCATGCCGATGTGGGCGCAGGCCATGTTCTGGGGAACGCTGGCGGGCGGGGCTCTGGTCCTCGGCGCCGCGCTGGCCTGGAAGTGGGCCATCCCCGCGAAGCTGGTCTCCTCGATCATGGCCTTCGGCGCCGGTGTGCTCATCTCCGCCCTCGCCTTCGAACTGGTGGACGAGGCAGTCCAGGGCGGCGGGCTGTGGCCCACCGTGGCAGGGTTCCTGGCCGGCGCCGTGGTCTACGTCAGCGCGAACGCCCTGCTGGCGCGCTCCGGGGCCAAACACCGGAAGCGGTCCGGGGGAAAGCAGCCCTCCGAAAAGGACAGCCCCGGCAGCGGCACGGCCATCGCCGTCGGCGCCCTTTTGGACGGCATCCCGGAATCGGTGGTTTTGGGACTGGGGCTGATCACGGCCGGGGCCGTCAGCCCCGCCATGCTCGCGGCCGTCTTCATCTCCAACGTCCCCGAAGGGCTCTCCAGCACGGCCGGCATGAAAAAAGCCGGCCGCAGCGCCGGGTACGTTTTTGGCGTCTGGGGCGGGATCGCCCTGCTCTGCGGCGCTGCGTCGCTCCTGGGCTACACCGCGCTGGAGAGCGCTCCTGAGGAAGCGGTCGCGTTTATCACCGCCGTGGCCGCCGGCGGGATCCTGGCCATGCTGGCCGACACCATGATTCCCGAGGCGTTCGAGGAACACCACAACCTCACCGGCCTGGTGGCCGCCGTCGGGTTCCTCAGCGCGTTCACCATCCACCACGTGGGCGGGTAGCGGGCGGATTCGCGCGGCCGGTCTTCGTGCGGCGGCCGAGCGCCGCCGTCGGGCGTGCGTTCTACTTGGCCTTGGGGATGAGGATCCACAGCACGATGTAGGCGAGCTCGCCCACGCCGAACAGGCCGAAGAACACGAACCCGACGCGGACCAGCGTGCGGGAGATGCCGAAGCGGTCGGCGAGGCCTGCGCACACGCCGGCGATGACCCTGCCCCTCGGGGGCCTAACCAGTGATCGTTCCATCCAGCCAACGTAGCAGTGCGGCCGGCCCGTGAGAACAGCGCCGGGTCCCTGATTCGGCCGCTCAGCCGGCCTGACGGATGAGCGCCGCGCTTTCCGTCCGGACCGCGGGCAGACTGTCCGCCAGCCCGCTGAGCACGATGCCCGCGTCCGCCGCCTGCAGCGGGGATTCCGGGGTGGCCAGCCCGTCGGCGCGAAGGCTCACCAAGGACTCCACCAGCCGGAAGGCCAGATCCCCGTTCTGTTCCGGGCCGGCCCAGCCGTTGCCCGGAAGGTCAGCCCCCAGCTGCCGGTACAGGCCACGCAGTTCCCGGCGGTCGGCCATGAAGCTGCCGAACCGGGCGCTGCGCGCCTCCGGCAGGTTGTAAAGCACCCCAAGGTTCCAGCGGGCGTTGCACAGCTGGGTGCCGTCATAGAGGGCGACGGCGTGCAGCCGCGCCGCCGGGCTGCTGCCATCACCGCTGCCGGCGCACACCGCCCGGGCGAAGGCGAGGCCGCCGGCCACGGTGCCGGCCAGCAGGACCTCAAGGATGTCGTCCTTGGTGCCGAAGTGGTGGTAGAGCGATGACTGGCGGATCCCGACGGCGTCCGCGATGGACCGGGTGGAGGTGGTGGCGTACCCCTGGGTGGTGAAGAGCTCGGCGGCGGCGTCGAGGATTTCCTCGCGGGCGGTGGCCCCCGGTCGGGAGGGTTGCTGCTTGCGGGGGCGCCCCGGGCCGGTACTGGTCACGGCATCATTCTTGCACCCCAACGGGACCTTCCGGTGCCCCCTGCAGGACGGTGAGGCCGCGGAAACACGGCGGAAATATTCTGTCTATCCACCTTTTACACGGGGGAAACGAGTTCGGGATGTCCGGCTGGAAAACTATCAATTGACCGGTATTCCGCAGGGTTGGGCCCAGCGCTGCAGTTGCCGGAACACCTCAATCCCCACGCCGTCCAGCCCCGGAGATTCCGATGACCACCACAGTTCTTCCCTCATCCGCGCAGACGGATGATGCAGACCTCACGTCGCTTGGCTACGAGCCGTCCCTGCACCGCAAACTGGGCCGCTACGCCTCCTTCGCGGCAGGCTTCTCCTTTGTTTCCATCCTGACCACCATCTTCCAGCTCTTCGCGTTCGGCTATTCCTTTGCCGGCCCGGCCTTCTTCTGGACCTGGCCGGTGGTGCTGATCGGCCAGCTGCTGGTGGCCCTGAACTTCGCGGAGCTCGCGGCCCGCTACCCGCTCTCCGGCGCGGTGTACCAGTGGGCCCGGCGCGTGGGCGGTGAAACGGTGGGCTGGTTCGCCGGCTGGTTCATGGCCCTGGCGCAGGTGGTCACCGCCGCCGCGGCCGCCATCGCCATGCAGGTGGTGCTGCCCCAGCTCTGGGACGGATTCCAGCTGGTGGGCGGCGACCCCGCCCTCAACACCACCACCGGCGCCGCGAACGCCGTCGTCCTCGGCGCCATCCTGCTGGTGGTCACCACCGTGATCAACTCCTTGGGTGTGAAGCTGATGGCCCACGTGAACTCGGTGGGCGTAACGTGCGAGATTGTGGGCGTCATCGCCGTGATCCTGGCGCTGATCACCGCCGCCCAGCGCGGACCCGACGTCGTGATGGACACCACCGTCCTGGCCGGCTCCGACCTCGGCGCGGTGGGCGCGTTTATGGTCTCGGGCCTGATGGCCGCCTACGTGATGGTGGGCTTCAACTCCGCCGGCGAGCTCTCCGAGGAGACCAAGTCCCCGCGGCGCACCGCACCCCGGACCATCCTGTCCGCCCTGGTCATCTCCGGGATCGGCGGGGCGCTGATGATCGTGACGGCGCTGATGGCCGCCCCCAGCCTCGACGACGGCCGGCTCGCCGCCGAGGGCCTGCCCTACGTGCTGACCGCCGTACTGGGCACCTTCTGGGGCAAGGTGCTCCTGGTGGACGTGGCCGTCGCCATCTTCGTCTGCACCCTGGCCATCCAGACCGCAGGCTCGCGCCTGGTCTTCTCCATGGCCCGCGACGGCAAACTGCCGGCCTCGGCCCTGCTCGCCTCCGTCCACCCCACCCGCGGCACCCCGATGTGGCCGTCCATCGCCATCGGCGCCCTGGCCGTGGGTGTCCTCGCCATCAACGTCGGCAATGCCGCCCTCTTCACCACGCTCTGCAGCGTCTGCATCGTCATGGTGTACATCGCATACCTCCTGGTCACCGTGCCGCAGCTCCTCAACCGCCTCCGCGGCGACTGGGACCGGGTGGGCCAGACCATGCCGGCCGGGCTGTTTTCGCTGGGACGGTGGGGACTGCCCGTCAACATCCTCGCCGTGCTCTACGGCGCCGTGATGGTGGCCAACCTCGCCTGGCCCCGGCCCGAGGTCTACGACCCCTCCGGCGAAAACGGCATCCTGCTCTATTCGGCGCCGCTGATGGTGGGCATTGTGCTCCTGCTCGGCGTCTGGATCCGCCGCTCCAGCTCCCGCGCCAGCTCCCGCGTTGCAGCCTGACTTCCGCCACCCTTCACCCCCTCAAACCCCAGATCCGCCCGCCCCGGCACCCGCCGCCACCGCGGAACCAGACCCCAGGACTGACATGACACAGACCATCGAAACACCCAGCACATCCACCACAGCAGGGGCCCGCGCCCACGCTCGGGAACAGCACGGGCGCACCACGGACACCATGCGGCACGTCCCGGCAGGAACCGCCCCGGCCCGGCTCACCGCAGGGTTGACCGAGGCCGCCGTCGCCCGCCTGTCCTGGGCCGAATCCGTGGCCTTCGGCCGCTACACCGCGCTGCCGCTGGCCCGCGGCACCCGGCTCCGGCTCACCGACACGGACGGGGACGCCTGCGTCCACGTCCTGCTCTACCGGGCCGGGGCACTGCACGAACGGCTCAACGTGGCGGACACGGTCAAGGTCCCGTGGCAGGCGTACCCCACAGCCGGTCACCCGCTGCTGTCCGACGCCGGCCGGCTCATGGGCACGATCGTGGCCGACACGTCTGCCCGCCACGACGCCCTCACCGGAACCACCACGCTGGCCGGGAACGCGGCCCGGTACGGCGCCGGAACAGCCCACAGCCCCTCGCCCGCCGGGCGGGAACTGCTGACCCTCGCCGCGCTGAAACAGGGGCTGGCCGCCCGGGACGTGGCGCCGTCGCTCTCCCTGTTCAAAGGCATCCGGGTGGACCCGGACGGCAGCATCCGCTTCACCGGGGCAGCCGGCGCCGGAGCCGCCGTCGAGATCCTCCTGCAGATGGACACCGTGGTGCTCCTCGCCAACACCGCCCACCCCCTGGACCCCCGCCCGGAGTTCACCGGGACCGCCGTCGACGTCGTCGCCTGGCACGCCCCGGAAGACCTCAGGCTGCTGGAGGACGGCCTCCTGACCGGACCGCTGGCTGCCGAACACCGCCAGGCGCTCCACAACACCGACCACGACCTCACCGCAAGGACCGCCCGATGAACACCGTGACCCACCCCGTGACCGAATCCCTGACCCCCGCGACCGGCACCCGTCCCGGAGCCCGCCAGACAGCGCTCGCGGACGGCGCCGTCGTCCTCGACGAGTACGTGGAAGCCCGCGGGCCTTGGTCCGCCGTGGTGGCCGCCGGGGATGTCCTGACCATCGTGGACCTGGACGGCAACCAGGCCGTGGACTGCCTGCTTTACGCCGCGAACGACACGGAGATCCGCTACTCCGCGGCCGTCACCCTCGCCGCACAGCGCTCCATTGTGCTGACCACCGGCTCCGTGCTCCGCTCCGACGCCGGCGTGCCGCTGATGACAGTGGTGGCCGACGAGGTGGGAGTGCACGACACCATCGGCGGGGCCTGCTCGCAGGAATCCAACACGCTGCGCTACGGGCAGCACACCCGCGACCAGCACGCCTGCGTGGAGAACTTCCTGATCGAGGGATCCCGCTGGGGGCTGGGCAAACGCGACCTGGTCTCCAACATCAACTGGTTCATGAATGTCCCGGTGGACCCGGACGGGGCCCTCGGCATCGTCGACGGCCTCTCCGCGCCCGGCAAACGGGTGGCCCTGCGGGCGGAGACCGACACCCTGGTGCTGGTCTCCAACTGCCCGCAGGTCAACAACCCGTGCAACGGCTTCAACCCCACGCCTGTCCGCATGATCGTCACCCGCCCGGAGGCCGCCCTGTGAACCGCTTCGACACCCCACTGTTCGACACCCTGCTCGTCGCCAACCGCGGCGAGATCGCCTGCCGCATCATCGACTCCGCCCGCGCCCTCGGGCTGCGCACCGTGGCAGTGTTCTCCGAGGCGGACCGCGGCGCCCGCCACGTCCGGCTGGCCGACGAGGCCGTGCTCCTGGGCCCGGCCCCGGCCAAGGACTCCTACCTCAAGGTGGAGGCCCTGCTCGCCGCCGCCGCCGCCACGGGCGCCGGCGCCATCCACCCCGGTTACGGGTTCCTCTCGGAGGACGCCGGCTTCGCGGAAGCCGTGGAGGCCGCGGGCCTGGTCTTTGTGGGCCCGACGCCGGAACAGCTCCGGATCTTCGGCACCAAGCACACCGCCCGCGACGCCGCCCGCGCCGCCGGCGTGCCCATGATCGCCGGGTCGGGCCTGCTCCCGGACATCGACGCCGCCGTACTCGCCGCCCGGGACATCGGCTTCCCGATCATGCTCAAAGCCACGGGCGGCGGCGGCGGCATCGGGATGACCGTGTGCCGCACCGAGGACGAGCTCACGGAGAGCTACCCCCGGGTGGCCCGCCTGGCCGGCGCGAGCTTCAGCACCGCCGGCGTCTTCGCCGAGCGCTACGTGGAGCACGCCCGGCACGTGGAGGTGCAGATCTTCGGCGACGGCGCCGGCCGGGTGGTGAGCCTGGGGGACCGCGACTGCTCGCTGCAGCGCCGCCACCAGAAAGTACTGGAGGAAGCCCCCGCCCCGGACCTGCCCGCGGCACTCCGGGAGGAGCTGCACCGCAGCTCCCGGGCGCTGTGCGCGTCGCTGGACTACCGGTCCGCCGGGACCGTGGAGTTCGTCTACGACCCGGTCCGGCAGGAAGCCTCCTTCCTGGAGGTCAACGCCCGCCTGCAGGTGGAGCACCCCGTCACCGAAGCAGTCACCGGCGTCGACCTGGTGGAGTGGATGCTCCGGCTGGCCCAGGGCGGCACCGAGGCGGCCGGCGTGCTGGCCGGGCTGCCGGACGGGCTTCCGGTCTCCGGGTCCGCCGTCGAGGCCCGGCTCTATGCCGAAGACCCGGCCCGCAACTTCCAGCCCAGCTCCGGGACCGTGACCAACGCCGCCTATCCTGGCGCTGGTTTCCCCGGGGCGGAGGGTGTGCGCGTGGACGCCTGGGTGGAGACCGGCAGCGAGGTGTCCACCAACTACGATCCGCTCCTGGCCAAGATCATCACCACCGGCGCGGACCGCACCCAGGCCTTTGACCGGCTCGGCGCCGCGCTGAAAGCCACCCGGATCGACGGCATCGAAACGAACCTCGGGATGCTCCGGGCCGTCACCGGGCTGGACGTGGTCCGCGATGCCGCCCACTCCACCGGAACCCTCAACGACCTGGGCGACCCGGAACCCCGGATTACCGTCGAGCGGCCCGGGCTGCAGACCTCCGTCCAGGACTGGCCCGGCCGGGCCGGGCTGTGGCAGGTGGGTGTGCCGCCGAGCGGTCCGATGGACGACCTGTCCTTCCGGCTGGGCAACCAGGCCCTGGGCAACGCCGAGGGCGCGCCCGGGCTCGAATTCACCATGACAGGCCCCCGCCTGGTCTTCACCCATGACACCACCGTCTGCGTGACCGGTGCCGGCACCACGCTGACCGTCAACGGGACGGACGTGCCTGCCTGGGAACCGGTGACGGTGCCCGCGGGAGGCACCCTGGACGTCGGCACCGCCGAAGGGTCCGGCCTGCGCGGCTACATCCTGTTCCAGGGCGGGCTGGACGTGCCGCAGTACCTGGGTAGCGCGTCCACCTTCACCCTGGGCCAGTTCGGCGGCCACGGTGGCCGGGTGCTCCGCGCCGGTGACGTGCTGCGGGCCGTGGCCCCGGCCGCCGGGGTTCCCGCCGGTTCCGTGGCCGCCGGTCCTGTGCCGCTGGACAGCCGGCCCGTGCTGGGCTCCGCCTGGGAACTGACCGTGGTGGAGGGCCCCCACGGCGCCCCCGAATTCTTCCAGCGCGAGGACATCGAGGACCTCTACGCCGCCAGCTATGAGGTGCACTTCAACTCCGCCCGGACCGGCGTCCGGCTCATCGGCCCCAAGCCGCGGTGGGCCCGCAACGACGGCGGCGAGGCAGGACTGCACCCGTCCAACATCCACGACACCGCCTACTCGGTGGGCGCCCTGGACTTCACCGGCGACACCCCCATCCTGCTCGGCCCGGACGGCCCCAGCCTGGGCGGCTTCGTCTGCCCCGTGACCGTCGTGACGGCCGACCGCTGGAAGCTGGGACAGCTGCGCCCGGGTGACACCGTCCGGTTCGTGCCGGTGGAAGCCCGCCGGGCGTCGTCGGCGAAGGACCTGGGGCCGGGCCGGCAGCTGGTGCTGCCGGGGGACGCCGGCTGGTCCGGTACCGGCCCGGCGCCGTCGGCCGGGATCCGGCGCGGAGACGGCGACGACGGCGTGCTGGGCCGGGTGCCCGAGGCTCCCGGCCGGCCGGCTGTCACCTACCGCCGTTCCGGCGATGACAACCTCCTGGTCGAATATGGCGACATGGTCCTGGACCTCAGCCTGCGGGCCCGCGTGCACGCGCTGCACCAGCACCTCGAGCAGCTGCGCATGCCGGGCATTGTGGACCTCACCCCGGGGATCCGGTCCCTGCAGATCAAGGTGGACCCCACCGTCCTCCCCGCCCCTCGGCTCCTCGGCCTGGTGCAGGAAATCGAAGCCGCCCTGCCGGCCAGCTCCGAGCTGGTGGTCCCCAGCCGCACCGTGCGTCTGCCCCTGTCCTGGGATGATCCCGCCACCCGCGAGGCCATTCAGCGCTACATGGCCGGCGTCCGGGACGACGCCCCGTGGTGCCCGTGGAACATCGAGTTCATCCGGCGCATCAACGGCCTGGACTCCGTAAACGACGTCTTCGACACCGTCTTCAACGCCGAGTACCTGGTGCTGGGACTGGGCGACGTGTACCTGGGCGCCCCGGTCGCCACACCGCTGGACCCGCGCCACCGCCTGGTCACCACGAAGTACAACCCGGCCCGGACCTGGACGCCGGAAAACGCCGTCGGCATCGGCGGGGCGTACATGTGCATTTACGGGATGGAAGGACCCGGCGGCTACCAGTTCGTCGGCCGGACCACCCAGGTCTGGTCCCGCTACGCCGACGCCGCGCCGTTCGAACCGGGCTCGCCCTGGCTGCTGCGGTTCTTTGACCGCATTTCCTGGTACCCGGTCAGCCCCGAAGAGCTCCTGGACCTGCGTGCCGACATGGCCGCCGGCCGGGGACGCGGCGTCGAGATTGAGGACGGCACCTTCTCCCTGGCCGACCATGAGGAGTTCCTGGCCCGGAACAGCGGGTCCATCGCGGCGTTCCGGGAACGGCAGGCCGCCGCGTTCGCCCTCGAACGCCAGGACTGGGCGGACGCCGGCGAGTTCGACCGCGCGGACGCCGCGGCCGCCGTCGTGCCCGCTACCGAAGAGTTGGTGGTGCCCGACGGGGCCACCCTGGTCTCTGCCCCCTTCGCCGCGAGCGTGTGGAAAGTGGATGTCAGCGCGGGGGACCGCGTGGTGGAGGGCCAGCCGCTGGTCTCACTGGAGGCGATGAAGATGGAAACGGTGCTGGCCGCCCCGTGCGACGGCGTGGTGCAGCAGGTGCTGCCGGCGGCGGGTTCCCAAGTGGTGGGAGGTGAGGCCCTGGTGGTGATCGGGCTTCCCGCGGAGGACCCCACCGGCCAGCCCGCGGGAGACCCCGCGGCCAAGGAACTGGAAGGTGCGGCAGCATGACGTCAACGAATGCCACAACCACTGACCGGGTGCGGGCGGCGCTCGCCGCCATCGAGGCGGTGGACCGGCCGGAAATCTGGATCACCGTCCGGCCGGCGGAGGACCTGCTGGCTGAGGCCGCGCGGGTTGATGACGCGGTGGCCGGCGGCGCGGACCTGCCCCTCGCCGGACTGCTGCTCGCCGTGAAGAACAACGTGGACGTGGCGGGGATCGACACCACGGCCGCCTGCCCCGGGTTTGCCTACCAGCCGGAGCAGGACGCCCAGGCCGTGGCCCGGCTCCGGGCAGCCGGGGCGGTGGTGGTGGGAGCGGCCAACCTGGACCAGTTTGCGACCGGGCTGGTGGGGACACGCAGCCCGCACGGCGCGGTCCGGGACGCACGCCGGCCGGACCGCATTTCCGGCGGGTCGAGCTCCGGCTCCGCCGTGGCCGTGGCGTTGGGGCTGGTGGACCTCGCGATCGGCACCGACACGGCTGGTTCGGGGCGCGTTCCCGCCGGCTTCCAGGGCATTGTGGGCATCAAAGCCACGCTGAACGTGGTGTCCACCGCCGGGGTGGTCCCCGCCTGCCGCTCCTGGGACGCCGTGACCATCTTCGCTCGGGACCTCGCCACCGCGGAGCTTGCCATGGGCATCATGGCCGGCGGCGCCCGGCCATGGCCTGCCGAGGTCCGGCTGGCGGCGCCGGCCCGTCCGCGGGTGGCCTATCCGGCCAGCCTCCCGGAGCTTCCGCCGGCCTGGGCCGACGAGTTCGGCCGGCAGATCGCCAGGCTTCGGGCCTCCGGTGTTGTGGCCGAGCCGATCGAGTTCGAGGCCTTCCTGCAGGCTGCACGCCTGCTGTACGACGGCGGGCTGGTGGCCGAGCGCTACGCCGCCGTCGGGGATTTCGTTGACGCCGCCCCGGGCGGTCCCGGACGTGCCGCCGGGCTGGATCCGACGGTGACCGGAATCATCCGCCGCGCCGGCCAGGTGACTGCGCACAGTTATGTCGCGGACACGGCCCGGCTGGAGGACTTGATGCGGCAGGCGATGGTGCGGCTGGAGGGGTTCGATGCCCTGGTCGTCCCCACGGCACCGTTCCACCCGAGCCTTGCGGACGTCGCGGCGGATCCGGTGGGGGTGAACTCCAGGCTGGGGACCTATACGAACTTCTGCAACCTGTTCGATCTGTGTGCCGTGGCAGTGCCTGCGGGCGAGGTGGAGGGGGCCCAGTTCGGACTCACCGTGGTGGGGCGCCCCTTCGACGACGCCGTGGTGGCTGACATTGCCCGCACCATTGAAGCCACCCCGCGGCCGCCGGCCTCGTTTGCGGCCGGGGCCGCCGCGGCGCGGCAGACGCCGTCAGGGGAGCCCTGGCCTGTCCGGGCCGGCGCGTCCGCAGTGCCCCTGGCCGTGGTGGGGGCACACCGCAGGGGCCAGCCGCTGGCCCACCAGCTCGAATCCCTGGGCGCCGCCTGGGCCGGGCCGATGCGGACCGCGGCCCGCTACCGGATGGTGCAGCTTGATACCGAGCCGCCGAAGCCCGGGGTGTACCGCTCGGAGGACGGGGCGGCGCTGGCGGCCGAGCTCTGGCTTGTGTCGGAGGCGGCGCTGGGCCGGTTCCTGGCGGCGCTGCCCGAGCCAATGCTGCTGGGGTCCGTGCGCCTGGACGACGGCACCAGCGCCGTGGGTTTCGCCTGCGACGCGCTGGCGGCTACGACCGGCACCGACATCACCCGGTACGGCGACTGGCTGGTTGCGCTGGAGGCCGCCCGGACCGGAACGGACGGTGCCGGAACGGACGGTGCCGGAACGGACGGTGCCGGAACGGACGGGCCCGGAGAGGGCCCTGGCAGCGGGGGCGCCAGCGGCGCTGGAAGAACCGGGCCTTCCTCGCCGGTGAGCGCCCTGGGCGGCGCGCTCCTGACAGGCTTCGCCAGGGGGCGTCAGCATTGCTGAACATCAGGACGTGGGGCGCGTGGCTCTTTTCAGGGCCCCACGGCGCTGCGGGGGACGGACCGCCGGCCGAGGCGCGCGACGCTGACCTGCAGTATTGGTGGCTGCTGCCGGGGGACATGTGCCTCAGTCCGGCGGCTGAGGACTCCGGGCGCCAGCTGCCGCGGCAGCGTGCGGGACAGGCCGCCGGGGCCCGTCCCGCGCGCCGGGGCGGGAGCTCCGCCGTCGGGCACTAACGCCAAGGGGCCCTCTCCCCGACTGCGGGAGAGGGCCCCAGAGGTGCCTGCGGGAGCTACGGGGTCGGCATGCCGCCGTTGACGTTCAGCGTCTCGCCCACCACGTAGCTGGACTCGGACGAGGCCAGGAATACGTAGGCCGGGGCCAGCTCGGCCGGCTGTCCGGCGCGGCCCAGCGGGGTCTCCTTGCCGAACTCCGGCAGGTCCTCGGTGAGCTGCCCGCCGCTGGGCTGCAGCGGGGTCCAGATCGGGCCGGGCGCCACGGCGTTGACCCGGATGCCCTTGGGCGCCAGCTGCTGGGCCAGACCCTTGGTGAAGTTGTTGATGGCGCCCTTGGTGGAGGCGTAATCCACCAGCGTCTCCGACGGGCTGTACGCCTGGATGGACGTGGTGTTGATGATGCTCGAGCCGGCCGGCAGGTGCGGCAGCGCTTCCTTGGTCAGCCAGAACATCGCGTACACGTTGGTCTTGTACGTGTGGTCGAACTGGACGTCGTCGATGTCTGCAAGGGCTTCCTGCGCCACCTGCTTGCCGGCGTTGTTCACCAGGATGTCCAGGCCGCCGAGCTCCTTGACCGCGGTTTCGACCAGCGCGCGGCACACGGACGAGTCCTTGAGGTCGCCGGGAACCTTGACCGCCTTGCGGCCGGCCTTCTCGATGAGGCCGGCGATCCGGGTGGCGTCCTCTTCCTCCTCCGGGAGGTAGGACATAACGACGTCGGCCCCCTCGCGGGCGAACGCGATGGCCGTGGCGGCGCCGATCCCGGAGTCCGCGCCGGTGATGAGCGCCTTGCGGCCCTCCAGCCGGCCGGTGCCGCGGTAGGTGTCCTCGCCGAGGTCGGCCTTGGGCGTCATCTTGGCGTCCAGGCCGGGTTCCGGCTGGCTCTGCTCGGGCGGAGTGATGTCTTCGTACGCGGTGACGGGGTTCCTGAACGTGTACTGGTCAGTCATGGTGCTCCTCCGGATCGTGGGACTTCTGCGCGGGCGGGTTACACGCCGCGCGCATGCTAAGCATGCTTACCATCCACCCTAGTCACCGCGGGGGAGGCAGCGCAACGAGGCGGCGGTGGGTGACACGGGGGCCACGTGGCGAAGCGGTTCGTGCCTCGTGGTGCGCTGCGAGTCCGGCGACGTGGCGACGCGGTTGTGCCTCGTGGTGCGCTGCGAGTCCGGCCACGTGGCGACGCGGTTTGTGCCTCGTGACGCGCCAATTACCCTGCGCGCTCGCATACCGGTAGCGTCTGGACGTTGGCGCCGCGCAGGACAGGAACCGCGTCGCAGGGTGAGGCAGCGCTGCGGCCAGGGGGATGGCGACGCGGTTCGTGCCTCGTGACGGGCCACTGACCCTGCGCGCCCGTATACCCGTAGCGTCAGGATCTTGGCGCCGCGCAGGACTCGAACCGCGTCGCAGGGAGAGGTGTGGCTGCAAAAGTAGGAAACCCCGCCGGACCGTTGCCTACCATAGGTGAAGTGTGCTTCACTTATTTGCACGGAGGGGAGTATCCCCGGAAATGTCCCGTCGTCAATACGGCCGACCCTGAGCGGCCCGGCGGGACAGGCTCCAAGAGCCGGGAAAGACCTCCAGTTAGTTGAACTGACTGGAAGCGGGTACTCCCTCATGAACGTTCCCCTATGGGCCTGGCTGGCCGTCATTGCCCTCATTGTCCTGATGCTCGCCGTCGACCTGTTTGCGCACCGCAGGGCGCACGTCATCGGCGTCCGGGAAGCCGCGCTGTGGTCCGGCCTCTGGGTCGCCATCGGCGTCGGCTTCGGTGCCGTGGTCTGGCACATCTACGGCGCGGAATTTGGCCAGCAATACTTCGCCGGATACCTAATCGAGAAATCCCTTGCCGTGGACAACGTGTTCATCTGGGCCATCATCTTCACGTACTTTGCCGTACCCCGCGAATACCAGCACCGGGTGCTGTTCCTCGGCGTCCTGGGCGCCCTGGTGTTCCGCGGCATCTTCATCGCGGCCGGCGCCGTGATCATCGCCAGCGCGGAGTGGGTGCTGTACATCTTCGCCGCCTTCCTGCTCCTCACCGGCTACCGGATGATCCGCGACCGCAACGACCACCTCGACCCGGAAAAGTCCCGGGCGCTGAACCTCTTCCGCCGGCGGGTGCCCATGACCGAGAAGTTCCACGGCCAGCGCCTGCTGATCCGCAAGAACGGCGTCCTGCTCGCCACCCCGCTGCTGGCCGTCCTGGTCCTGATCGAAGTCACGGACATCATCTTCGCCGTGGACTCCATCCCCGCGATCTTCGCCGTCACCGATGAGGTGTTCCTGGTCTTCACCGCCAACGCCTTCGCCATCCTGGGCCTGCGGGCCATGTACTTCCTGCTCGCCGACCTGATCCACCGCTTCATCTACCTCAAGATCGGGCTGGCGCTGGTCCTAATCTGGGTCGGCATCAAGATGCTCCTCAAGATCGACATCTTCTACATCCCCACACCGCTGTCCCTGGCCGTGATCGCCACCATCCTGGGCGTGTCCATCGGCGCCAGCCTCTGGGCCACCCGCGGCCAGGCCCGGAAGGCTCCCGAGGCGCCGGCCAACCCTCCGTTCGGCACAGCAACCCCCGCTGAGATCGCCGCGCTGGAGCCGCTGTGGCGGCGGCGCTCCAGCGCACGCGCCGGTACGGGCGCCGCTGGCCCTGGCGGGCATCAGGAGTCCGACGGCGGCGGGTCCGGCGCCGCTGCCCCCGCCGGCTCCGCCGGGGGACAGGCCCCGGAGCCGAACGAACCTGCGGAGCGGGAGCGCATGTGAGCGGTGACGCACCACAGCTGCCGGCGCGCCCGGGCTGGACGTTCCTGACGCACCACGGACACGTCCTGCTGGCGGTGGCGGCGGACCCGGAGGCCAAGGTCACCGAGCTCGCCGCCACGGTGGGGATCACGCCGCGCTCAGTCCTGCAGATCCTCAAGGACCTCGAGGACGGCGGCTACCTCCACCGGCGGCGGGACGGCCGGAGGACCCGCTACGCCATCGAACCCCACCAGCACTTCCGCCACCCCGCCGACGCGCACCGGGAGATCGACGGGCTGATCAGCCTCTTCACCGGCTCCGCACCGCCGGCGGAGGAGGATGCTGCGCAGGGCACTTAGCCGGCGGCCGCCGTCGAGCGCGGGCCCGGGCCCTGGTGGCTGGCGTCGCCTCCCGCGTTCGACGCCGACGGCCTCCACCGCCGCTTGGACGACCTGTCGAAACGCCTCTGGCCGGAACCGCCCACGGACGAGGAGGCCGACGCCGTCGTGCGGCCCGTCCATTGGCTGCTGGACCAGGCGGGCACCGACGGCCTGCAATTAACCCAGGACGGCTATCTCAAACCCGCTGTGGTCACCCAGGTCGTCCGCGACCTCGGCTGGGCCTACCGCTGGCCAGGGGCTGCGAACCGCGAAAGTCAGACCCTGCCCGTCCTGATGCTCCGGCAGCAGCTGCAGACCTGGAAACTGCTCCGGAAGAACAAGGGCCAGCTGGTCCTCTCGCCGCCTGATGGAGGGAGCCTGAGACAGCGGGCCGTGGGTTCGCCGCAGATTCCCCGGGTGTGGGCCAGTACACAGAATCCTGATTTCGCCGTTTCGGCCTGCGCTGGGCCCGGCGGGTGGCTGGGTTCGTTGTGGTGGCGGGGTTTTTGGGGGTGGTGGGGTGGTGTTGGGGGTGGATTTGTTTTGGTGGTGGTTCGTGTGTAAAGTTATTCGAGTCGCCGCCGCTGATGCGGAGAGAGTGCGACCGACCCCCTTCTGAATGGCCTGAAATATGGT
>NZ_JBQQCH010000013.1:0-54338 GCF_052245515.1 Pseudarthrobacter sp. 1C304
TCTTTTTCCCCCCCGCCCCTCTCTTTCTTACCTGGCGGCTGGTGCTTGGCTGGTGCAGCGTGCCTAGTGGTGGCTGCTGACGCCGAGCGGACGGCCCCTGGTTTCCCCGGCCAGCAGGACGCCGGCGGCGGAGATGACGCAGAGGATCATGATGTAGATGCCGATGGAACCGGTCCAGCCGGTGCCCTGCAGCAGTGCCTCGGCGATGGTGGCCGCAAACGCTCCGCCAAGGATGGCGCCGAAGGCGTAGCCGATCGAAATACCCGAGTAGCGCACCTTCGCCGGGAACATCTCGGCGTACATGGCGGACATCGGGCCGTAGGACAGGCCCAGGCCGATGGTCAGGACGAACAGGGCGACGCCGTAGAGCACGATGTTCTTGGTGTCGATGAGGGCGAACATCGGGATCATCCAGGCAAAGACGATGCCGTAGCCGAGCAGGAACGTCTTGACGCGGCCGATCTTATCCGACAGCCAGCCGCCGACCAGCGTGAAGATCAGCCAGCCGAAGGACGCCAGCGTGGTGGCCAGCAGGATCTGCGGGGTGGGCATCTTCAGGGACTTGGTGGCGTAGGAGATGAAGAAGGCGATCAGGAGGTAGCCGGCGGCGTTGTTGCCGATGAAGATCATCGTCGAGTAGAGGACGGCCTTCTTGTGCTTGCGGATGAGCTCGCCGAGCGGGGCCTTGCTTTCTTCCTTGCGGGCGGCCATCTCCTTGAAGACAGGGCTCTCGGCGACGGCGCGGCGGATCAGGTAGCCGACCACGATCAGCACGATGGACAGCAGGAACGGCACCCGCCAGCCCCAGGCTGCGAAGTCTTCCTTGGACATGCTGGAGTTCAGGAAGAACAGCAGGCCGGTGGCGAGGATCATGCCCACCGGAACACCGATCTGCGGGTAGGCGCCGAACAGCCCGCGCTTGCTCTTGGGAGCGTGCTCGACGGCCATGAGGGCTGCGCCGCCCCATTCACCGCCGGCGGAGAAGCCCTGGACGATGCGGAGCAGGATGAGCAGGACCGGAGCCCAGAAGCCGATCTGGGCGTAGGTGGGCAGCATGCCGATCAGCGCCGTGGCGGCACCCATCATGATGAGAGTGAAGACCAGCATGGCCTTGCGGCCGAGGCGGTCACCCAGGTGGCCGGCGACGATGGCGCCGAGCGGGCGGAACAGGAAGCTGATGCCGATGAGGGCGAAGGACAGGATCTGCGCCAGGCCCGGGTTGGAGGCGTTCAGCGGCGCCAGGAAGAGCGGGGACAGCAGCGTGGCCGTCAGCTGGGCAAAGATGAAGAAGTCGTACCACTCGATGGTGGTGCCGACCAGCGTGCCGGCGAGGACCTTGCGTTCCTCATGCTTGCTGCTTGGGCCCGCCTCAGAATCGACACTTGAAGTTGCGGTCATTGAAACTCCGTTGCTGGGGGCAGGAATTCTGCCCGGAATGGGTACGGGTGAATAACTGAATGCCTCTGGATTTGCTGATCGAATGCATTTACTGATCGAACGGTCAGTTAGTATTCAGAATCATACTATGAATTATGTGATTAGGCACACATCCTTCGGGAACTTTTCCGCAACGCCGTCCGTACGCCGCGGCGGAAGGCCCGGAATCGCCGCTACCGAGCTCGAATTCTATAAGCGAATCCATGGTTCCCATATGGAACGCCACGCCGGAGTCAGGGCCGTGCGCGGAGGCCCGTTTGCGGGTCCCGGATCCGTCCCGGTGCACCTTTAGGATGGAGCCATGACCCCGACCGCCGGCAGCGCCCAGGCCTCCCCGTCCCAGACGTTGTCACGTGGCATCCGCGCCCTCGAAATCCTGGCCGAGGCCCAGCACCCGCTGACCATTGCCGAACTGGCCGACGCGATGGGGGTGCACCGGTCGGTCGCCTACCGCATCCTCCGCACCCTGGAGGACCACTCACTGCTGGTGCGCGACGACGGCGGCCGGGTCCAGCCGGGGCCGGGCCTGGCCGTGCTGGCCCGCGGTGTGTCACGGAATCTGCAGACCGCCGCCCTGCCTGAGCTCACCCAGCTCGCCAACACCCTGATGATGAGCGCGTTTATCGCTGTCTGGGACCACGCTGAGTGCGTCACCCTGGTGACCGTGGATCCGCGGCACACCGGGGCCACGGTGGTCCAGCATCCCGGCTCCCGGCACCCGATCAGCGCCGGCGCACCGGGGATCGCGATCCAATCGGCCCTGTCCGAGGAGGAATGGACGGGCGCAGCGCCCGGCATCCCCTACCGGGCCGAGGCCGCTGAGGCCCGCCGCCGGGGATATGCGGCCAGCCACGACGAGGTCATCTCCGGTGTCTCCTCGGTGGCGGTCCCCGTCCGGGTTCCGGGCGGGCGGCCGGCGGCACTCGCCGTCGTCTACATCCGTGCCGCCCAGGATCCGGCGGAGGTGGCCGCGGCCCTCACCGCGGCCGCGGGACGCATCGAGAGCCAGCTGGGCTGAAGCGCAGCTGTATTAGACGGCCGCCGCCGTCTTCTTCCGCCGCCGGAGTACGACGGCGGCCGCCGCGCCGAGCAGGAACAGCGCCGCCGCAGCACAGACCGGAACGAGGAATGCCGCGGAGTAGCCGTGGTGCTGCGCCAGCTGCCCGGCGATGGTGGATCCGGTCGCGGTGCCCGCGACGATGCCGCTGGCCAGGGCCGTCATGACCGTGCCGAGTTTCCCCGCCGGCGCCACCAGGCCGCCGATCGCGAAAACCGTGACCATCAGCGGGCCCACCGGGAGTCCCAGGACCAGGAGCACCAGGATCATGGGCAGCGCCGTCGAGGGCAGCAACAGCAGCAGCGCCAGCGCCGCCATCAGGCCCGCGCTCACCATCCAGCGCGCGTGCACCGAGAACCGCTGGGGCCAGTACGCCACCGACAGGGCCGCCGCGGCGGAGCTGAGGCCCATCACCGCGTAGAGCAGGCCCGCCAGTTCGGAGGTGGCGAAGGTTGCGGAGAAGGAACTCAGCGCGGTCTGGGTGGAACCAAAGAACGTGCCCATGCAGACCATGGCCAGCACCGGAAGCCCGACGGCGGCAGCGGCACCGGCACGCTGCCCGACGCTCAGGGACGCGCGGAGCCGTTTCTTCTGCGCCGCACCGGACGCCGTGGGGGCCGGGGTCCGGCCCACCGCGTGATGCGTGGCGTGCACCGCAAAGGCCGGGACAAGGGTGATAGTCAGCACGGCGGCCAGGGCGAGCGGCAGCCACGGGGTGATCAGGCTGGCGAGGATTCCCACGAGTGCCGGGCCCAGGACGAAGGTCAGTTCGTCGGCGGTGCTTTCGTAGGACAGTGCCGTGTCCAGGTCGCCGGGGCGGGCATTCCGCCGGCCGCGGGAGGTCAGCGCCATCCAGCGGACCCGGGCCAGGGAGCCCACCTGCGGGCAGCTGGCACCGGCCACGAAGGCGGCTGCCAGGACGGGCACTGCGCCGGCAAGGTCATCCCCGCCGGGGATCAGGTAAGCGGCCAGGATCAGCGCAAGGACGGCTGCGGTGTTGAAGACAGCGGCGAACAGCAGCACCGGGCGCTGGCCCAGCCGGTCTGCCAGCGCACCGAAGACGGGGGCGCCGAGGGCTGAGCCGATACCCACGGCTCCCGCCACCGTGCCGCCCACGGCGTAGGATCCTGTGACGGCGGTGGCGAGGGTGAGTGCTCCGACCGTGAGCATGGCGAGCGGCAGGCGGGCGAAGATCCCGATCGGGATAAAGCTTTTGCCGGCGAGCATCGGCAGCCGGGAGAAGCGCCCGCCTGCGTGCGGTGCCGGCGGTGCTGCCTCGGTCTGCGGAGCGGAAGAGGGGCCGGCAGCGGTGTCAGGGGAAAGCGGCGCGGGGGTGCCCGCCGGCTGGGACGACGTTGTAAGAGTCATGGTTTCCGGGTTCGTTCAATGGTGCGCATCGTCCCTCCTCCCGATGCGCGCGACCCGGTAACGCTCCCATTATAGCTGCACCAGGGCCCGGCGTGGCGGGCCGGGCCCGGGCTCAGGCCAGCGCGTCGTCGGAGATGTGCAGGGTGGAACCGTTGCGCCCCTTGGCCACCTGGAGCTGGGTGCTGATGCGCTGTTTCATCTCGCCCACGTGGCTCACCAGGCCCACCACCCGGCCGCCGTCGCGGAGCCCTTCGAGGGCGTCCATGACTTGTTCCAGGGCCTGATCGTCGAGGCTGCCGAAGCCCTCGTCCACGAACAGTGTTTCGATGTCCACTCCCCCGGATTCCTGCTGCACCACATCCGCCAGCCCGAGCGCGAGCGCCAGCGACGCCATAAAGGACTCGCCGCCGGACAGCGTCGCGGTGTCGCGCCGCTGGCCCGTCCACTGGTCCACCACTTCCAGCCCCAGCCCGGACTTGGCGCCGCGTGCGGCCTTCGCGTCCGAGTGTTGAAGGGTATACCGGCCGTCGCTCATGCCGATGAGCCGTTCCGAGGCGGCCACGGCCACCTGCTCGAGCCGTGCGGCGAGGACATAGCTGTTCAGGCTCATGCGGTAGTTGTTGTCCCCCGCTCCCCGCGCCGCGTCGGCGACGGCGGCCAGCAGCTGCGCCCGTTCCCGCGGCTCCCGGCCCTCGGCCGCGAGCCGGGCATAGCCGGCGGCGATCGTGTCCAGGCTCCGCACCGATTGTTCCGCCAGGCCGGCGGCGAGGGCGGCCTCACGGGCCGATCGATCCGCCTCCTCCGCTTCAGCGCGGAGCTGTTCCACCAGCTCATCGCTGAGCGGTCCGCCGCTCTCCAGCTCGCGGGCAGCCTGGACCAGCTCGTCGCTGGCGAAGAGTTCCCCGATCCGGGCCTCCTCGTCCTGGGCGGCGCGGACGGCGCTTTCCAGTGCTGCGGAGTCAGCGGCGGAGAGCAGGACCGCGCGGGCCGCATCGGCGGACGCGAAGCCGGTGCCCGGAAGGGCCTGCTCCAGCTGCCGACGGGCTTCCGCGGAGCGGTCCGCAGCCTGTTCCAGCCGGGTCCGCGCCGCGTCGGCGCGTTCCAGCACAGCGGCGGTGCCCGCGATCGCGCTGATACGGCCGGCCAGGGCCGGGTGGCCCGCCCGGAGCGTGCTCAGGGCCAGGTCCAGCGCCTCGGCTTGGCCGGAGACTTCCGCGAGGCCTGCCTCGGTCTGGGCGATGCTTGCCATTGCTTCCGTCTGTGCCCGCTCGGCACCCGCGATTTCCTCCTCCAGTTCGGCGTGCCGCGCCCGGCTCGCGGCGAGGTCCGCCGCTGCGCGTCGTGCCTCGGCGGCGCGTTCTGCCGCCACGGCGGCTTCCTCGCCCGCAACCTCGGGTGCGGTGCTTCCACCCTGGGCCGCCAGGACGGCGACCTCCTGCTGGGCGTCGGCGAGTTCGCGTTCGAGCGCCGCGAGTGCGGTCTCCGCTTCCTCGCAGGCGTGCTGCGCGGCCTGCTCGGCCTCGGCCACCGTCAACGCGGTCGCTGCGGCCATGGCCGGGGCGGGATGTTCGGAGCTGCCGCAGACCGGGCACGGCTCGCCGGCCTGCAGCTGCGAACCAAGTTCGGCGGCGGCGTTGGCCAGCCGTTCCTCGCGGAGGTCCAGCCATCGCTGGCGCCGGTCCTGGTATTCCTGCCGGGCGCTGCCATGGCGTTCCGCGACTGCCGCGCACGCCTTCCCGGCAGCGGCGTAGCGCCGGACCAGGACCAGGAGTTCCTCCGCGGCAGCGGCCTCCTTGGTCCGCAGCTGCAGCTCGGCGGCGAGTTCCTCGAGGGGCCGCAGCCCCGCGAGGAGCTCCACCGATTCGTTGCGCAGGGTGAGAAGGGCGGCTGCCCGGGTTGTATGCCCTTCTTCAAGGCGGGCCAGGTCCTGGCTCAGCCGCGAGCTGCGGTCCCGAAGTCCGGCCAGCCTGGTTTCATCGGGCAGGCGCTCCTCGAGCACAGCGCGCAGCGAGCGCAGCCGCTCCAGCGCGGACCGCAGGGCGCCGCCGTCGGCCTCCGCCGGCAAGGTGGCGAGTTCCGGGTCGGTGAGGGCCGCGGTGCGCACGTGGTCCCCGGCCGCGGCCATGGCCGCCGCGGCGGCCTCCTCGGCCGCCCGGGCGCTGTCCACGGCCTGCAGCTGGCCGCCGAGGACCTCGGCTTTGCGGTGCAGGTCCAGCTGGCTGTTCTTCGCGGCGATGGCGGGGGCAGCGGCCTCCGCCTCGAAGCGCCGGCGCTCGGCGGCGGCAAGCCGCACCTGGCGGGCTGCCCGCGCCGTCGCGGCGTCCCGGGCGGTGACGCGGCGGAGGCGCAGTTCTTCGGCGTCGAGCGCAGCTGCACGCCGCTGCTCCCCGGCTGCGGCGGCGCTTCCCCGCAGCCAGGCGAGGAACCGGTCCGGCGCGGCCCGGTCCGGGGCGTCCGCGGTGTCGAGCCCCAGCGCGGCCGTCTCGGTCTCCGCCTGGGCGAACAGGAGCTCGAGCTGGCTGTTGAGGCCGGCCACTTCGGCACGGGCGGCTTGCGCCTTCCGGGCGAGCTCCTGTTCCACGGCCTCGAAGCGCTGGGTGCCGAAGAGGCTCTGCAGCAGGTCGAGGCGGTCCGTGGCCTTGGACCGCAGGAACGCCGCGAAGTCGCCCTGCGGCAGCATGACTACCCGGGTGAACTGCTCCCGGTTCATGCCGAGGACGTCGGCGATCTCGGCTCCCGCCTCGTCGTTGCGTCCGGATTTTTCGATCCATTCGCCGCCGACGCGTTCGCGCAGCACGGTGTTGGCCTGCTGGACGGTGTAGCCGTTTTTGCCCCGGGTGCTGGGCTTGTTCCACGCAGGCGAACGGGACACCTCGAAGTGCCGCCCGCGGGCGGAAAATTCACACGTGACCCGGGGCTCGGCAGTGGCGTCGGCATGGTCGCTGCGCAGCCGCTTGCCGTCCTGCCGCGCCCCGGGCACCGAACCGTAGAGGGCGAAGCAGATGGCGTCCAGCACGCTGGTCTTGCCGGCGCCGGTGGGCCCGTTCAGCAGAAACAGCCCGTGGCTGCTCAGGCGGTCAAAATCGACGTGTTCGGTGGCGGCGAAAGGACCAAAGGCGGAGATTTCGAGACGGTGGATCCTCACAGGGACAGTCCTTCCAGGCGCACGGCTTCCAGGGCCTCGGCCAGCACGGCCGCCTCCGCGTCGTCGGCGGCCCGGCCGCGGACGTGTTCCAGGAAGCCGCAGCAGATGGAGAGGTCGTCCGTGGCCTCGGCGAGCCTGCTGCTGTAACTGGTGGTTGCGGCGGCGCCCGACCCTTCCGGATCGAAGCCCAGCACCAGGGTGTCGGGGAACCGGGCGCGCAGCTTCTCCATGGCCTGGGCCGGCCGCTGCGCGTCGGTCAGGGTGATCTGGCAGTAGGCGGTCTCCGCCCAGACGAGGTCCCCGGCAGAGAGCAGCTGGTCGAGCTTGCCGCGCAGCACCGCCAGGGTCCGGGGGGCTTCCCACAGCACCTCCCGGACGCCGGTAAGGCCGTCCTTGCCGATGTCCAGGAGCCAGCTTCCCTTCCGGTGCTGGGCCTCAGAGAACGAGTACGCGAGGGGCGAACCGGAATAGCGGACGGCGGGAGACAGCTCCTGCCGGCCGTGCAAGTGGCCCAAGGCGGTGTAGCTGAAGCCGTCAAAGAGATCCAGCGGCACGGCGCCGACACCGCCGATGCTGAGGTCCCGTTCGCTGTCCGAGCTGATCCCGCCGCTGGCGAACGTGTGTGCAAGAACCACGGAATGGACGGTCCGGGACTCGGACCGGGCCGCCAGGTCGGTCCGGATGCGTTCGGTGGCTGCCCGGGTGACCTCGAAATGGCTGGCGGTTTCAGCACCGAGCTGATCGGCCACAAGCCGGGGTTCCAGCCAGGGAATGCCATAAATGGCGAGCACGGCTCCGGCGTCGGGGTCGGCGGCATCGAGCGGCAACAGCACCGGCTGGTCCAGCTCGGCGAGCCGGGTGCGCAGGTGCACGCCCCCGCGCTCCAGCAGCCGCGAGGCGAATCCCAGCCGGATGGCGGAGTCGTGGTTGCCGCTGGTCAACACCACGCGCGCACCCGCCCCGGTCAGTCCCACCAGGGCGTCGTCCAGCAGGCGGACAACGTCCACCCCGGGCAGGGCGCGGTCATAGACGTCGCCGGCGATGAGGACGACGTCGACCGACTCGTCCCGCACGCAGGAGACGAGCTGGTCGATGAACGCGCGCTGGGCGTCGAGCATGCCGACGCCGTGGAACGACCGGCCCAAATGCCAGTCCGAGGTGTGCAATAACCGCATGTTCCTACGGTATCGGCTGCCACCGACAGGATTGCGCCACCGCTCCGGAGCTGCGTTGCGGAGCCGGTCCCGGCCGGTTCCCGGGCAGCAGCGGACTAGGCGTTCGGCCCGCCCGGCGTGCCGCTGCCTCCCCGGTTGCCGCGCTCTCCGTCGAAGAACGCACGCGCTTCGTCTCCGCCGGCAACCTCCGGCCGGGGTTCCGCCGGCTGCGGCCGGGGTGTGGCCGCCCCTGCCGCGTCACTAAACTCCGGGTCAGCGGCGTCCGCGTCATCCCCCACGGGCGCGTGATCCGCCCGGTCCGCAGCGGCGGGCACGGGCCGGGCGCCCTGCGCGAAGCCGCGGCAGACCAGCCCGGCGAGGGCGGCGCCCACCAGCGGAGCAACCCAGAAGAGCCACAGCTGGCCCAGCACGTCCGGGCTGCTGAAGAGCGCCGACGCCGTGGCGCGCGCCGGATTAAAGGGCGTGTTGCCAGCCGCCTGGCCGAACTGCAGCAGCACCGCCATGGTCAGGCCGACGGCGAACGGGGCCGACAGCCGGGACGGGTTGCGGGCAGCGGTGGCGCCCAGGAAGACAGCCACGACCAGCGCGGTGCCGAGCACCTCGATGAGCAGGACGCCCGCCAGCGGAACCTGGATGATGGAGTTCTCCCCGAAACCGGCCGCCACCGTGTCAAAGGCGGTCCTGGTGTCGGCAATGTTGGGGACGGTGCGCAGGATGCCGAAGAGCACCACGGCGGCGGCCAGGGCGCCCGCCAGCTGCGCGCCCGCGTACGCCGCGGCGTCAGCGAAGCGGATCCGGCCCGCAATCGCGTTTCCGGCGGTCACCGCGGGATTAAAGTGGCCGCCGGAAACGTATCCGAAGGCCAGCATGGCCGCCGCGACCGCCAGCCCTGCGGCCAGGGCGGCGGAGAGCGGGTTGGACTGCGGAAGGGTGAACAGCGGGACGCCCAGGCCGGCCACCACCACGAAGAACGTCCCCAATGCCTCGGCGGACACCCGGAGCAGCAGTCCGGGCCGCGGAGTCCCGTCCGGGGGCCCGTCCGGGGCAACGCCTGGGCCGGCGGCCGGTCGGACTGAAGATTCGGGGACGGCCGGTTCAGGGACGGGCGCGGGCGTGGTCATGTGCAGGAGTTCCTTTGTTTGGGGGTCAGCGTGCAGTCTGCCAGCGGATTCTGGGGGTTGGCTGGACACCGGCTCAGACGCCCAGCGCCACCGCGGCAACGGAGCTGAGTCCGAGCACCACCACTCCGGCGGCGGACCAGCGCATCAGGGAGGAGGGAGGCGCATAGGAGGAGTGCCTCAGCTGCCGGACCCGGACGGCGACGCAGAGGCACAGCACCACGGTGGCCACCGTGGCCGCCAGTGCACAGACGCCCAGGTAGTCCGGGGTCGCGGCGCCGGCCCAGCCGTGAGAGGACGGCCCGGCTTCCGGCACGGCACCGCCCTGGGACGCCGCCACCGCCCAGCTGCGCCAGATCAGCAGGTCCGCCGCGAAGAGGGCCAGAAGCGTCCGGCCCCACGACAGCTCGGTCCGCTCCGGCTGCAGTCCCGGGTCCCGGGCGGCCGGGGCGCTCACCGCGCGGCCAGGAGCAGGATGGCCAGGATAAACGCCGCTGCCGCCACCCCGATGGTCATCACCAGCATCACACCGGAAAACGGCAATTCACGGTCCTGGCGCATGGCTTCCTCCATTTGCCCCCAGCGCCGGTAGGCCACCACAGCCAGGAGGGCGCCGATGACGGCCAGCGCCACGCACAAGGCAATCCGCAGCGGGGCAGGGGCTATCTCCGGGAACAGCTGGTCGATGCCCAGCGCCCCCACGATCAGCGCCAGGGATGTCCGGATCCAGGCCAGGAACGTCGTTTCGTTGGCGAGCGAGAACCGGTAGTCGGGGGTGGATCCGGTCTTCCGCCATGCTGGTTCGCGCATTGGTCGCCTGCTGTCCGGGTGTTGCCGTAGGGCACCCGCGCCGCTATGCGGGCGGGGTAAAATTCTAAGTCATGAGCAACGAGCCCGCCACCGTCCCTGCGCTGCCTTCAACCCCCTCGCACGGGTCCCGGATCCACGGGTGCCTGCTGGGTGGCGCCCTCGGGGACACGCTGGGGTTCGCCGTCGAAACCGCGTCCGACGGCGGCAGCCACTTTTCCGACGGCACGCAGCTCACGCTCTACACCGTGGACGGGCTGCTCGAGGCCCTGGAGTGGGCCAACGACGGCGTGGCCGCGGACACCACTGCCTGCCTGTGGCTGGCCTACCTGCGCTGGCTCGCCACCCAGGGGGTCCCCGTTCCGGACGCGGCGCCGTTCCAGCCGCCGCGCTGGATCGATTCCCATGACGTCCTCCGGCACCGTCGCGCCCCGGAGAGTGCCTGCCTGAGCGGTCTTGCCACCGGGGAGATGGGGACGTTTTACCGTCCCGTGAACCCGGAGGCGAAGGGCTGCGGTGCCGTGATGCGGTCTGCCCCCTTCGGCTTGATTCCGTTCATTGCCGCCGACGCCGTCTACAAACTCAGCGCCGATGCCGCGTCACTGACGCACGGGCATCCCGCGGCCCGGCAAAGCGCCGGCGCCTTCAGCCTCGTCATCCATGCCCTGGCCTCCGGCCACAACCTCCGCGACGCTGCTGAGTTTGCCGTCCGCCAGCTGGACGGGGCCTCCGGCGGGGGCGCCGGGCCGGACGGGGCCCGGCTGCGCACCGACGAAATGGTTGATCCCGGGCTCACCGCCCGGCTGGAGGCCGCACTCCGGCTCGGCGTCGCCGGCTCCGCGCCCGGCCCCGGCGATCTGGCCGGCGAACTCGGCGAAGGCCGCACCGCCGAGGAGGCACTCGCCGTCGCGCTGTTTGCGGTGCTCTCCACGGCACCGGAGAACACCGCTCCCGGCACCCCGGATGCGCACTTCCGCGCGGCCATCGACGTCGCCGTGAACCACGGCGGGGACAGCGGCTCCGCCGCGTCGATGACGGGCAACATCCTTGGCACGTTCTACGGCGAGGACTGCCTGCCGGCGGAGTGGCTGGCAGTCCTGGAGGCCCCGGAGCTTGTCCGCGGCATGGCCTCCCGTCTGGCGGCGGTCACCGGCTCCTGAAAAGCTCCTCCTGGACAGTTCCTCCTGAGCAGCTCCTCCTGGACAGGGGCCCGCCGGGGCTCAGGCGCGCCGGAGCGAGATGTTGTTGCAGGCCTCGCACACGTCCTCGGGGATCAGGCCCCGGCGCTGCAGGAAGCCGAAGATGGTGCAGCCCAGGCAAAAGCCGGCGAACGCCTCAAGGGACGCGGCAACAACCAAGACCGCGAGCAGGATCCACGCCGCGGGCGCCAGCCCGGCGGCCAGCAGGACGGCGGCGGTGGTGGACACCGCGGCACCGATGCCCTGCGCGAAGCGCTTCGGCGGTCCGGGAACCAGCCGGGTCTTCCCCAGCCTCGGCGCCAGGACTTTGACCGAAAGCAGGGCCAGCGGCGAAAACCTGGGTCCGAACAGGACGCGCAGCCAGAACCCGGCGGCAATGGCGGTAAGGCCCCAGCCGGCGCCGGTCAGCAGCGTGATGCCGGCGAGCAGCACCACCAGGCCGGCGGTGATGCGGGCAGCGTACTCGTTGACGGGGTTCGGAAATGCGAAGGCGGCCCGCCAGCCGGAGCCGCCGGACCCGGTTCCGGATGCCCCGGTTTCGGGTGACACGGTTCCAGGTAACCCGGCTCCAGGTGACACAGTTCCGGTGGGTGCCAAAGAGGGTTTGCTCATCATCCAAGGCTAGGAGCCGGACGGTCCCCGCCGGAACGTTTGTTGCGCCGTATGACCGCAGGGCTGTCTGGCTACTGCCGTCTGACAGCAGCACTGTTTGGCTGCTGCGGTGTAACCGCAGCGCCTCCTGAGCGCGGGGCGGATCTAGGTGTACTGCCCAGGGACGTTGGTTCGGTGAATGTGATGACTCGCTGGAGTCGTTGACCCAAAGGTGAGGACCTCCGGTTGCACAGTGGAGTTGCTTAGACAACCGCTGCAGCGACCAGGAGGTCCTCATGTCCCACGCTAATGCCGCTTTGACGCCACGCCAACGGTTGCGCGTCGCGCGTCTCGTCGTAGAACACGGCTGGCCGGTGTCCCGGGCATACAAATCCCACCTCTGGCGCGACACCTGCCGGGAACTTGGCATCAAGGCAAAGAAGACCCGGCCCTACCGCCCGCAGACCAACGGAAAGATCGAACGCTTCCACCGAACCCTCGCCGACGGATGGGCCTTCAAACGCTACTACGCCACGGAATCAGCCCGCAGAAACGCCCTCCCGGCATGGCTGCACCACTACAATCACCACAGGCCCCACACCGCAATCGGAGGCCACCCGCCTATCAGCCGCTTAACCAACCTGCCTGGGCAGTACACCTAGGCCAGCGCGGCGGTGGACACGTGGCCGCCCACCATCTGCAGGAATTCGCCCTCGGAGAGGACCTCGATCCGGCGGCCGCGTTCGTGCAGCTCCAGGACACGCCGGGCCTTGCCGGTGAGCCGGCCGGAGCGCAGGTCGGCCGCGACAAAACCGTCGCCCACCACCAGGACGGTGGTGCGGGCGGTGACCCGGCTTTCCGGCGTGGCGCCGAACTCCGCGGAACGGATCTTCGCCTCGGGCCGGGCCATGGCGAGCTCGCCGGTGAACACCACGGTCTGGCCGAACAGGGGGTGCCCCGGATCGGCGAAGGCGTTCGGCGGCGGGTTGGCGCCTTCTTCGGGCCAGCCCGGCTGGTAGCTCCGGGAAGGGGCGGCCGCGGCTGCTCCCCCGGCGAAGGCCTCCAGGGCCGACTGGCTGGCTTTAGAGAGCGGGTCCCGGAGGGGGTCGAAGGCCGCCTGGTGGGACACCGCCAGGCCCAGGGACAGGTGAAGTTCGGCGATGCTGTTGGCGCCGTTGCGTGCGGCGATGTCCACCAGGATCCCGGCGCACGCCCGCGCGTCCTCGGCGGCGTCGTGGTGGTTGACCAGCGGAACGCCGGCTTCCTCGGCCGCGTAAGGCAGTGAATTGGACACCAGGGAGTAGCAGCGGCGGGACAGCATCACCGTACAGACGTAGTCGTAGGCGGGGCCGGGGAGGCCGGAAACCTCCAGGGCCGAGCGGATTACGCCCAGGTCGAAGGCAGCGTTGTGGGCAGCCAGGACGTCACTGCCAATGAAGGCGCCGATCTCCGGGAAGAGTTCACCGAAGCGCGGGAGCCCGGCCACCTGTTCGGGCCGGATCCCGTGGATCCGCACGTTGTGGTGGTCGAAGCGGTCGTAATTTTCCGGCGGCCGCATCAGCCAGGACGCCTCGTCGACGACGACGCCGCCCCGCACCTTGGTCAGGCCAACAGCGCAGGGTGAGCCCCGGAAGCCGTTCGCAGTCTCGAAGTCGATCGCCGTAAAGTCCAAACCCACGCTGCCACTTTACCGCCGGACCCCGGCCGGGCCCGCACCGGTGCGGCCGGTCAGATTCCGCGGCTCCCGGAGAAACCCCGGAAAACGCCCGGCGGCGCACGTCAAGTACCCTTAACGGGTGAACCTTTTAGCTTTGAGCGACTTTGCCGTGTCCACGATCGGCGGCGCAGGACCGGTCCAGCCCCAGCTGGCCTCCTTCCTGCCCGACTGGCTGAACCCCCAGGTCTTCCTGGCCGACCCCGCCCTGGCGCCGTGGGTCGTGCTGCTGGTCTGCGGCATCATCTTCGCCGAAACCGGCCTGCTGGTGGGCTTCTTCCTGCCGGGCGACTCCATGCTGTTCACGGCCGGCCTGCTGGTGGCCACCGGCACCATCAAGGTCAACATCTGGGCGTTCATAGCGCTCATCATTGTCGCGGCGATCATCGGGAACCAGGTGGGCTACCTGATCGGTTCGAAGGCCGGCCCGGCCATCTTCAACAAGCCCAACTCCCGGCTGTTCAAGCGCGAAAACGTCGAGAGCGCGCATGCCTTCTTCGAAAAGCACGGCGGCAAGGCCCTGATCCTGGCGCGTTTCGTGCCGATCATCCGGACCTTCGTGCCGGTGATCGTGGGCGTGGCCCAGATGGACAAGCGCAAGTTCTTCTTCTTCAACGTCGTCGGCGCGGTGCTGTGGGGCGGCGGCGTGACCCTGCTGGGCTACCTGCTGGGCGACACCTTCCCGTGGGTGCGCGAAAACCTGGACATCATCTTCATCGTGATCGTCCTCGTCTCGGTCATTCCGATCTTCATCGAGGTCGCCCGCGGCTTCATCGCCAAGCGCCAGTCTGAGAAGTACGGCACGGACATTGTCGAGGAATTCATCGAGGAGCACGAGCCCGAAGAGGAACGCAAGACGCCGTAACTCCCGCTGCGGCGGACAGGCTGAAAAGGAAGCGCCCCACCATGGTGGGGCGCTTCCTTTGTCGGGGCTACCGCCCGGACAGCGCTTCCACGATGGCCGGGAGCAACGCCCGGAACGCGTGCCCGCGGTGGCTGATCGCGTTTTTCTCCTCGGGGCTCAGCTCCGCGCAGCTGCGGTCCAGCCCGCTGGGCTGGAGCACCGGGTCGTAGCCGAATCCCCCGGTCCCGCGGGGTTCCCGCAGCAGCGTCCCCTCCAGCTGCCCGTATTCCACGACTTCCCGGCCCTCGTCGGCGCCGGCGCCGGGCACCGCCAAGGCCGCTGCGCAGACAAAGGCGGCGCCGCGGAACGCGTCCGGCACGTCGGCCAGCTGGTCCAGCAGCAGCCGCAGGTTGGCGGCGTCGTCCCCGTGGCGTCCGGCCCAGCGGGCCGAAAAGATCCCCGGCGCGCCGCCCAGCACATCGACGGCAAGCCCGGAGTCGTCGGCGATCGCCACGAGTCCGGTGGCTTCGGCCACCGCACGCGCCTTGAGCAGCGAGTTCTCGGCAAAGGTCACCCCGGTTTCGACGACGTCGGGGGCGCCAACGGCGCCCGCGTCCACCACCTGGGTGTCGACGTCGAGGCCGGGAACCTGCCCGCGCAGCAGCTCGCGCAGTTCCCGCAGCTTGCCCTGGTTGTGGGTTGCGAGGACCAGCACCGGTGCTGGGGTCACGGGGCTTCCGCCAGGGTTTCGCGCTGGATGGCGGCGAGCTGCTCGGTGCCCATCAGGGCCAGGTCGAGGAGTTTGTTGAGCTCGTCGCGGTCGAACGGTGCGCCTTCGGCGGTGCCCTGCACCTCAACGAACTTGCCGGAGCCGGTGACCACCACGTTCATGTCGGTCTCGGCCCGGACGTCCTCGACGTAAGGCAGGTCCAGCATGGGGACGCCGTCGATGATGCCGACGGACACCGCGGCGATCGTGTCGGTCAGGGGCTGGGCGTTGCGGGCCAGCATCTTGTTCTCGCGGGCGAAGCGGATGGCCTCGGCCAGCGCCACGTAGGCGCCTGTGATCGCGGCGGTGCGTGTTCCGCCGTCGGCCTGCAGGACGTCGCAGTCCAGCACGATGGTGATTTCGCCCAGGGCCTTGGTGTCGATGATGGACCGCAGCGAGCGGCCGATCAGCCGGGAGATCTCGTGGGTGCGTCCGCCGATCTTGCCCTTGACGGACTCGCGGTCGGACCGGGTGTTGGTGGCCCGCGGCAGCATGGCGTACTCGGCGGTGACCCAGCCGCGGCCTTCGCCCTTGAGCCAGCGCGGCACGCCCTCGGTGAGCGAGGCCGTGCACAGCACCCGGGTGTTGCCGAACTCGATCAGGGCCGACCCCTCGGCCTGCTTGGACCAGCCGCGGGTGATGCTGATGGGCCGGAGCTGGTCGGGGGTGCGGCCGTCGGCGCGGAGGATGGGGGCAGTCAGGGCTTCGGAAGTCATGCCTTTAGCTTATCGACCACGCAGGGGGATGGCGTTCAGACGGTGTAGTGCACGCCTGCCACAGCCACGGCCACATGCTGGCCAAAGACGTCCTTGGCTTCCGCCATGACCGTGGTGGGGGACGTCCAGACCGGAATGTGCGTCAGCAGCAGCCGCCGGGCCCCCGCCGCCACCGCGGCCTCCCCCGCCCGCTTGCCGGTCAGGTGCACGTCCTTGATGCCGTCGTCGCGGCCTTCCTCGAACGCCGCCTCGCAGAGGAACAGGTCGGCGTCGCGGGCCGCGTCCTCCAGGCCGCTGCAGGAATCGGTGTCCCCCGAGTAGCTGAGCACACGGGTCGCGGGGAGGCCGTTCTTGTCCGGTACGGTGACCTCCACGCGGAGCGCGTACGCCTCCTCAACGGGGTGGTTCACGGCATAGGGTGTGACGGTGAACGGCCCCATGGTCACCGGCTTGCGCTCGGACCAGTTGCTGAAGTCGAATTCCTCGTGCATCCCCGGATCCAGGTCCAGGCCGTAGGCCGTGGCCATGCGGTCGGCGGTGGCGGCGGGCCCCCACACGGGGATCCTGCCGCGTCCCCAGCCGCCGGGCTTCCAGCGCACCGCGACGTGCAGGCCGCACAGGTCCATGCAGTGGTCCGGGTGCAGGTGCGTGAGGAAGATCGCGTCGATATCCTCCAGATCCGTGTAGCGCTGGATGGCCCCGAGTGCCCCGCTGCCGAGGTCGAGGACGATCTTCCAGTTCCGCTCGCCGTCGTTGGCGGTCAGCAGGTAGCACGACGCCGGCGAGCCGGGGCCCGGGAAGGACCCGGTGCAGCCCACGATGGTCAGCTTCACAGCAGGGGTCCCCCGCCCGCGGGTCCGCCGACGAAGTTGGAGATTCGGGGGCGGCCGGCGCCGGCCTGCGCGGCGGCGATCATTTCCGGCGTGATCCTGGCCAGGCTGCCGGTGGGGTACTGGGCGGCGACGTGGTCCACGTGGCGGACGCTGAGGACCTCAGGGCCGAGGAACCGCCGCGCGAGGTGCTCGAACTGTGCGGCGTCCCCCGTGGCGATGAAGTTGTGCGAGGGTGCGGATGCGTCGGCGCGTTCCAGTCCCCGGGAGGCGAGGGCGCGGTAGACGTCCTTGGCGGTCTCCTCCGCGCTGGAGACGAGGGTGACGTCCTCCCCCATCACATAGGAGATGACGCCGGTAAGCAGCGGATAGTGCGTGCAGCCCAGCACCACGGTGTCCACCCCGGCCGCCTTGAGCGGGGCAAGGTATTCGCGGGCGACGGCCAGCAGTTCCGGTCCCGTGGTGATGCCGGCTTCGACGTACGGCACGAACGCCGGGCAGGCCACCGAGGTGATCTGCAGGTCCGGGGCGGCGGCGAAGGTGTCCTCGTAGGCGCGGGAACCGACGGTGGCCGAGGTGCCGATCACGCCGACGCGGCCGGTGCGGGTGGCGGCGACAGCGCGGCGCACGGCCGGCTGGATCACTTCGATGACGGGAATGCCGTAGCGCGCGGTGTAGCGTTCCCGGGCGTCGCGCAGCACCGCGGCGGACGCCGAGTTGCACGCAATGGTCAGCAGCTTGACGCCGGAATCGACCAGCTCGTCCATCACGCCCAGGGCGTTGGCCCTGACCTCCGCGATGGGGAGCGGGCCGTAGGGCCCGTGGGCAGTGTCGCCGACGTAGAGGATTGATTCGTTGGGCAGCTGGTCAATGATGGACCGTGCCACGGTGAGCCCGCCGACGCCGGAATCAAACACACCAATGGGACGCGATCCCATCTGGCTGACGGTCTGGCTGCTGGCGCTGGTGCTCGCTGGGGAGTCCGCAGCAGCTGCCGCTGCCGGATCCATGTTCGATGCTGAAGTCATGATTATTCGAGGATAGGGCTTAGCTCCGGGTGCGGCCATCACATTGTGTCGTCCGACTCATGTCACCTGTGTCACACGGCATGTCAGATCAGCCCGCAGGTCAGCGGCGCGTATCCAGCGACTGCAGCATCGCCTGGACCAGGGACTCCTGGAGCCACGTGGTGAAGTTGTAGACGAGGGCCAGGTAGCTCTCCACGTCTTCGGCCTGGGACCAGTCCTGCATCAGGTGCACGTGACCGGCGTCCTCGTCGTCCCGGATGTCCAGGCGTTCGGCGAGCACCAGCCGGACGTCGTTGAGCGCGGTGGACCAGTGCCGCGCGTCGGCCGGGGTCAGGACCAGTTCATCCTTGTCCAGCCCGAGCGACGCGGCCTTCAGGGCGCCGATCTTGCTCTCCCGCAGCGACCGCTCGGTGTACCGGCGGAACTCCAGCGCGGCTGCGGCATCGGTCTTCGAGACGCTCGGCAGCAGCCGGCGCAGGGCGCGGTCCTCGGGTTCGCGGGCGTCGGCGTCGAGCCCCACCAGCGCGGCGAGGGGATCCTGGTTGGCCCGTTCCTCCGGCTCCAGCATGGACACGACGTCGTCGAAGAGGCTGCGCAGGAGGTCCCGTTCGGCGGGTTCCAGGTAGCCGGTGATGCCCTTGATGCCGTACTTGAATGCCTTAGCCACGTTTTCCCTTGCCTTTGCCTGAGCCTGCGCCGCCGCCGGCGGACTTCTCCACCGTGGCCCAGAGTCCGTAGCCGTGCATCGCGACGGCGTGCTGCTCCACCTGTTCCTTGCTGCCGTGCGCCACGATGGAGCGGCCCTTCTTGTGGACTTCGAGCATCAGCTTGTTGGACTTCGCCTCGGAGTAGCCGAAGTAGGTGCGGAAGACGTAGCTGACGTAGCTCATCAGGTTGACGGGATCGTTCCAGATCACGAGGTTCCATGGGATGTCCGGGGCGGTCAGGACCTCGGTGGAGGTTCCTGTTCCGGTCTGGGTGCTCTCCTGGGTGTCAGGGCCGAGCGCAACGCTGAGGGTCATCTGTCCATTCTATGGGGAGGACGGGGCCACGCCGGCGAGGGCCCCGCGGCGAAGCGAAGCGAGACGTGGGAGCCGGTGGGTGGGGCCACGCCGGCGAGGGCCCCGCGGCGAAGCGAAGCGAGACGTGGGAGCCGGTGGGTGGGGCCACGCCGGCGAGGGCCCCGCGGCGAAGCGAAGCGAGACGTGGGAGCCGGTGGGGACTAGAGTGAATCCGTGAGTACCTCAGCTGGCTGGGACCGTCCCCGCACGTCCCTGTACACCGACCATTACGAGCTGACCATGCTGCAGGCCGCACTGCATTCCGGCGCCGCCCACCGCAAATCAGTGTTCGAGGCCTTCGCCCGGCGCCTGCCGGACGGCCGCCGCTACGGCATAGTGGGCGGCACCGGCCGACTGCTGGAGGGCCTGGCGGACTTCCGTTTCGGCGACGTGGAAATCGACTTCCTGCGCCGCACCAAGGTGGTGAACGAGGAAACGCTGGAGTACCTGGCCAACTTCTCCTTCTCCGGGGACATCTGGGGTTACGCGGAGGGCGAAGCCTACTTCCCGAACTCCCCCATCCTGATTGTGGAGTCCACGTTCGCCGAGGCCTGCATCCTTGAGACGTACATCCTCTCGATCCTCAACCACGACAGCGCCATCGCGTCGGCGGCCTCACGCATGGTCACCGCAGCGGGCAGCCGCCCGTGCGTGGAGATGGGCTCCCGCCGCACCCAGGAGGAATCGGCCGTCTCCGCTGCCCGCGCGGCCATCATCGCCGGATTCGACAGCACCTCAAACCTGGAGGCCGGGCTGCGCTACGGGCTCAAGACCGTCGGCACGGCGGCGCATTCCTTCACCCTCCTGCACGACTCCGAGCGGGAAGCCTTCGAGGCGCAGATCGCCTCGATGGGCGCCGGCACCGCCCTGCTCGTGGACACGTACGACGTCGAGGCGGCCGTGCGCACCGCGGTCGAGCTGGCCGGTGACAAACTCGGGGCGGTGCGCCTGGACTCCGGCGACCTCGTGGCGCAGGCCCAGTGGGTCCGCCAGCTCCTGGATGACCTCGGCAATGAGCGGACCCGCATCATTGTCACGTCCGACCTCGACGAGTTCGCTATCGCCGCCCTGCAGTCGGCCCCGGTGGATTCCTACGGCGTGGGCACGTCGCTGGTGACCGGCTCCGGAGCCCCGACGGCCAGCATGGTCTACAAGCTGGTCAGCCGCACGGACGACGCCGGCGAGTTCATCCCGGTGGCGAAGGCTGCGAAGAACAAGACCAGCAAGGGCGGGCGCAAGTACGCCCTGCGGAAACTCAACGAGCGCGGTACGGCCACCCAGGAGATCGTCGGGATCGGCCACCGCCCGGAGGACGACGGCAACGACCGGCCCCTGCTGCAGCAGTTCGTCAAAAACGGCGAGCTCCTGCCGGGCTGGACCGGCGCGGACGGAGTGCTGCGGGCACGCCAGCGCCACGCGGACACCATGAAGGAGCTCCCCGCCGTCGTCAACCGGCTGCAGCGCGGCGAGCCGGCAATCCCCACCATCTACGAGGAGAACTGATGTCCCGCGCACTGATCATCGTCGACGTCCAGAACGACTTCTGCGAGGGAGGCACCCTGCCCGTCGAGGGCGGGGCCGAGCTCGCGGGCGCCATCAGCGAATACGTCGACGCCCACCACGGGCAGTTCGACCACATTGTGGCCACGCAGGACTGGCACGTCGATCCGGGCGCCCACTTCGCGGAGAACCCGGACTTCACCGATAGCTGGCCGAGGCACTGTGTGGCCGGGACCCGCGGCGCGGAACTCCACCCGGACCTCGACACGGAGTACATCCAGGCCTACTTCCGCAAGGGCCAGTTCACCGCCGCTTATTCGGGCTTTGAAGGGCTGCTGGCCCCGGACGACGCCGTCCCCACCGGCGACCGGAAACCCGGCGCCATGCCGGTCTCCGCAGGTACCGCCGGCCGCTCCGAAGACGGCGGCGCCGGCGATGCCGGGGCCCCCGGGGGCGACGACGCCCACGGCGAAGAAACTGAGGACGCCATCGGGCTCGACGACTGGCTGCAGAGCCACGACGTCGAGGACGTGGTGGTGGTCGGCATCGCCACCGACCACTGCGTCAAGGCCACCGCTCTCGACGGCGTGCAGGCCGGGTATTCCGTCACGGTCCTGCGGGACCTGACCGTCGCCGTTGCCGGCGATCCCGAGGACGCCATCGCCGAAATGGAACTCGGCGGGGTCGACATCGCCTGACGCGCCCGCGGCTGCCGGCCGGGGCGGAACGCCGCCCGATTGTTGCGGCCAGGGCCCGGCCCGCTGAGCGGAATGCCGTGCCCTCACAGTAGACTCGAAATCCTTGCCAATACCGTCTGACCAGTAGGAACCCCGGAGTACATCATGAAGAAGACCCTTACCGTCCTGATCGCTGCCGGGGCCCTGCTCGGTGCCGCCGGCTGCTCGGCCCCGCAAGACACCACCGAGGAATCCTGCGCCCGGATCCAGACCGTCGGCGCCGGCCCGACCTCCAGCGCGGACAAGGCCGGGATGATCCGTCTCGCCAACAGGCTCCGGCCCATCGAGGCCACGGCGTCCTCCGAGCTGCAGGCTCCGCTGCACTCCATCATCGAGTACCTGGACGCGTCGGCCCAGGAGAACCCGGACACCGCCAAGCTGGAGGAACTCCAGGGCGCATACACCGCCGCGGGCCAGAAGCTCGGCGAGCTCTGCACCGGCGGCGGACAGTAGCGGCACCCCGCAGCGGCGGCAGCCCGTCCTGACGGGCGCTCAGAGAACACGAAAAAGGACCGGGGTTTCCCGGTCCTTTTTCTGCGCCATAAAGCCCGTGGCGGCCCCTGCCGCTACTTCCTGCCGATGAACCAGTCCTGCAGCTTCCGCAGCCGGGTCTGCAACTGCTCCTCGTTGGCCTGCGCCACGGCCGGACCGCCGCAGACGGTCCTGAGCTTGGTGTGGATGACCCCGTGCGGGGTGCCGGTCCGCGCGGACCAGGCTGCGACGTTCTTGGCCAGTTCGGTGCGCAGGTCCATCAGCATGCGGTGGTCCGGGACAGCGGGCCCGGCGGCCGGCGCGGCCGATCCCTGCGGGGCGCGCGCGTTCTTGCGGCTGAGCTGCTCGTGCTGCCGCTGGCGCAGCAGCGTGCCCACCTGTTCGGCGTCGAGCAGGCCGGGAATGCCCAGGAAGTCGAGTTCGTCCTCCGATCCCACCTCGCCGCCGGTGCCGAACTCGCCGCCGTCGAACAGGACACGGTCAAATGAGGCCTGCGAATCCAGCGCCTCAAACTTTCCCTTGGTCAGCGAATCGGAGGCCTTCTCCTCGCGGTTCGCCTCGTCCATCAGCGAGTCTTCCGGGTTGAAGAGGCCGTCGCCGTCCTCCTTCTCCGGGCGGTCCAGGGCGTGGTCCCGCTCCGCCTCCATGGAGTTCGCCAGCGCCATGAGCTGCGGCACCGAGGGAAGGAACACCGACGCCGTCTCGCCGCGCTTGCGGGCGCGGACAAAACGGCCCACGGCCTGGGCGAAGAACAGCGGTGTGGAGGTCGAGGTCGCGTAGACGCCGACGGACAGCCGCGGAACGTCCACCCCTTCGGACACCATCCGCACCGCCACCATCCAGCGCTGGTCCCCTGCCGAGAACTCCTCGATCTTGGAAGAGGCCTTCGCGTCGTCGGAAAGGATGACGGTGGGAGATTGGCCGGTGATCCGCTTGAGCTGCCCGGCGTAGGCGCGCGCGTCCTCGTGGTCTGTCGCGATGACCAGCCCGCCGGCGTCGGGCACTGTCCGGCGGACCTCGCTCAGGCGCTTGTCCGCACCGGCAAGCACCGCGGGAATCCACTCGCCGGTCGGGTTCAGGGCGGTCCGCCAGGCCTGCGACGTGATGTCCTTGGTGACAGCCGCTTCGCCCAGGGAGGCCGCCATCTCCTCCCCGCCGCTGGTGCGCCAGCGCATCTGGCCGGAATAGGCCATAAACATCACCGGACGGACCACGTGGTCCCGGAGCGCCTTGCCGTAACCGTAGGTGTAGTCCGCCTTGGAGCGCCGGATGCCGTCCCGGTCCTCCGCGTACTCCACGAACGGGATCGGCGAAGTATCGGAACGGAACGGGGTACCGGTGAGCGAGAGCCGCCGCGCCGCGGGCTCGAAGGCCTCACGGAGCCCGTCGCCCCAGGACAATGCCTCGCCGCCGTGGTGGATCTCGTCGAGGATGACCAGCGTGCGGGCCGCCTCGGTTTTCGCCCGGTGCAGCATCGGTTTGCTCGCCACCTGCGCGTACGTGACCGCGACGCCGATGAATCCGCGGCCGTGCTGGCCGTCGGCGTTTTTGAAGTTGGGGTCGATGGCGATACCCACCCGCGCGGCAGCGTCCGCCCACTGCCGCTTGAGGTGGTCCGTGGGCGCCACGATGGTCACCCGGTTCACAAGGTTGGCCTCGATCAGCATGGAGGCCACCCGCAGCGCGAAAGTGGTCTTGCCGGCGCCGGGGGTTGCCACCGCCAGGAAGTCCTTGGGGTGCGTGGAGAAGTAGCGGTCCAGTGCCTCCTGCTGCCAGGCGCGCAGTTTCGGGGCGGTGCCCCACGCTGCCCGCTCGGGGTACGCGGGAGGCAGTACCGGGCCGCCAAAGAGTGTCTCTGTCATTTAGGTGCCTCCATTGCGCGCACTGCAACCGCTGACGGGGGAACCCACATAAGCACAAAAACACCAATCTTTTTCGGATGATCCGTAAGCAGTCACCGGCCAGCACGGGCCGGGCATCATTCACCGGGAGGGCAGCGCCCGCCGGGTCGTCAGGCGCGTGGCACTGCGGACGCGCCGTGCCGGCACGTCCCTGCCGCGCGGGTGGCGTTACTTGTCGCCGGAGCCCTTGCCGCCGTCGTTGCCCGGGCGGAGGCCGTCGTAGACCTCTTTGCATTCGGGGCAGACCGGGAACTTCTTGGGATCGCGGCCCGGCGTCCAGACCTTGCCGCACAGGGCGATGACAGGCTCGCCGGACAGCGCGGATTCCATGATCTTTTCCTTGCGCACGTAGTGCGAGAAGCGTTCCCGGTCACCGGGTTCGACTTCCTGGCGCAGTTCCTCGCGCTCGATGGTGGCCGTCGACGTCCCGGCACCGGAGAGCTCGCGCATCGGGTCGTTTTCGAGAGGATCGGTCATGCTGTTCATGGGTCCCATCTTAGCCGCTGGAGCCGGCGCTTTTGGGACGCAGCCGCGGCGGCCCGACGTCGGGAAGGCAGGTTTGCGTGCTAGAGCTCCTGCCATGAGGGCTTGTTCTCGTAGCTGTGCCGGTAGTAGTCGGCGAGCCGCAGCGACGACGCCGCAGCCTCGTCCACCAGCACCGTGGCGTGCGGATGCAGTTGCAGGACGGACGCCGGGCAGATGGCGGCGAGTGGCCCTTCCACCAGGTCACGGACCGCCGTCGCCTTCTGCGCGCCCGTGGCGATAAGGATCACATGGCGGGCCGCCAGGATGGTTCCCAGGCCCTGGGTCACCACGTGGTGCGGAACCTTGGACAGGCTGCCGAAGAACCGCGCATTGTCCCGGCGTGTCTGCTCGATCAGGGTCTTGATCCTGGTCCGCGAGGCCAGCGACGAACCCGGCTCGTTGAAGCCGATGTGGCCGTCGGTGCCAACACCCAGCAACTGCAGGTCCACTCCCCCGGCCGCGCGCATGGCGTCCTCGAACGCCCGGCAGGCGTCCGGGACGTCCGCCGCGGCGCCGTCCGGGCAGTGCACGTTCGCCGGGTCGATGTTCACCCGCTCGGTGAATTCCCGCTTGATCACCTCGCGGTAGGATTCCGGGTGGCCGTGGGGCAGTCCCACGTATTCGTCCAGGGTGAAGGCGGCCACGCGGCTGAAGTCCAGGCCCGCCCGTTCGTGCCGCAGCGCCAGCTCGTCGTAGACCGGCAGCGGCGACGAGCCGGTGGCCAAGCCCAGGACGGCAGCGGGCTTGCGCCGCAGCAGCGCCTCCACAGCGCCGGCCGCCAGCGCGGCGATTGCCTTGTTGCCGGACAGAATGACGACTTCCATGGCCCTGCCTCCACGTGTGCCGCGCCCTTTGGCGCCGGTGACTGGCCTGTTCCCCCGGTTGGAACCAAGCCTAGTGGCAGGGTATCCCAGTCCCGGCCGCCGCGCCCGGGTCAAAGTGCGCCCGGGTCAGCGGTTGACGGCCAGTTCGGCGAGGAGCTCCGGCCCGCGGGCATCGAGCCATTTGCCGCCCAGCCGCACGCCGGCGGTGAACAGCACCAGCCCCAGGACAGGGCCCAGCACCAGGTTGATCCAGCCGGGAACGGCACTTCCGGTCACGAACTGCGCCACCATCAGCGCCGCCTCGGGGGCAACCAGCACCAGGAGCACCGCCATGCCGCCCAGCTGCACCGCCATGGTCTGCGCCACGTTGCCGGGCGGTTTCTTGAAGGGGCTGTCCCCCGGGAGGGGCACCGCAACCGTGTAGCGGGCCGACACCACCGAGGAGAGCCCCATCCCGCTGAACAGGACACCCAGGGACAGTCCCAGCACGCCCGGCAGGAGCTGCCAGTCCGCACCGAACAGGAACGGCAGGACGCAGAGCGCCAGCACCACCGGAACGGCAAAAGCAAGGCACGCCACGGACCGGCCCAACCGGTCATGGACACCCCTGACCCCCGTGGCGAGGTGCAGCGCGAACGCGGTGTTGTCGTAGGAGACGTCGGTTGAAATGGACCAGGCCAGCAGGAACGCTGTCACCGGGCCGATAAAGAGCAGCAGGCCGTAGGTCCCCGTCTGGGCTGCCTGGAACAGCAGCAGCACCGGCAGCAGCGGGATGACCACCAGGGTGCCCGCGTACCGGGGGTCCCGGACCCAGTAGCTCAGCGACCGGGCGGCAACAGCGCCCGTGGGCGTCGCCGGGAAAAGCCGGAAGAAACCCAGCCCGCCGGATTTCTTCTTGGCAGTGCCGGCGAAGGGCGGCGTGACGAGCGCCCGCTGCAGCAGCAGCTTCCAGCAGAATCCGAGGCCGGCAAGCGTGGCCACGGCGATCAGGAACTTCAGGCCAGCGGCGCCGTAGTTGCCCATGGCCATGTCCCCGCCGAGGGCCCATGCGGCCCCGGCCGGGGTCCAGGACAGCGTACGGGCCAGGGCGGGCAGGAAGTCCCCGGACCGGGCAATCCCCTCAGAGACGCCCGCGACGATCGGGCCCATGAGGATCAGGGGAATCAGGAAGATGATGGCGCTGGCGTCCTTGAAGCGGCGCGAGCTGGCAAGCCCGGCCGTGGCCGTGGTGGCCACCTTGGACAGCACAACGCAGCTCAGGACGCCGAGGACCGCGCCCACCAGCGCACCGCCGGCTGCGGGGAGGCTCCGGGACCAGGTCCCCACGGTGCCGAGCGCCACCAGGGTGGTCGCGATCCCCGGAATGCCGATCAGTCCGCCGAGCGCCAGTCCCGCCAGCAGCTGCGGCATCGGCACGGCGAAGGTGGTGAAACGTGCCGGGTCCAGGGTCATGTCGGAGGCCGCGGCAGCTACCGGGATGACGGCCCATCCAAGCAGCGCGGCGGCACCGCCCAGCACCACCACCGTGTGCGCAAGGTCCGCGTCCGCCCCGCGAAGGAAAAGCAGCCCCGTGAACACGAGCCCCACAAGGCCCAGCGCGTAGAGAACGCCGATGCCGAGGCCCACCAGCTGCCAGGGGCTGCGCCGGACGCTGTTGCGCAGGAGGGTCAGCTTGAGCCTTAGAAGGTGCGCAACCATTCCAGCCCCTCCGTCTGGTTGCGCCCGCCGACCAGCTGGACAAAGCGGTCTTCGAGGGACTCGCCCGCGCGGACCTCATCGACCGTCCCGGCGGCGAGCAGGCGGCCGGCGGCGACGACGGCCACGTGGTCGCACATCCGCTGGACCAGGTCCATCACGTGGCTGGAGACGATCACCGTTCCACCCGAGGCCACGTAGCGGTCCAGGATGTCGCGGATGTTGGCGGCGGACACGGGGTCCACGGATTCGAACGGTTCGTCGAGCACCAGGAGCCGGGGCGCGTGGATCAGCGCCGAGGCAAGGGCGATTTTCTTGGTCATGCCGGCGGAGTAGTCCACCACCAGCGTGCCGGCGTCGGCGCCCAGGTCCAGGGCCGCGAGCAGCTCCTTGACCCGTTCGGCCACCACGGCTTTGTCCATGCCGCGCAGCAGCCCGGCGTAGCTCACCAGCTGCTCGCCGGTCAGCCGGTCAAAAAGCCGCACGCCGTCGGGCAGGATCCCCATCAGCTTCTTGGCTTCCAGCGGCCGCTTCCAGACATCCACGCCGTGCACAAACGCCGTGCCGAACTCGGGCCGCAGCAGGCCGGTGGCCATGGACAGCGTGGTGGTCTTGCCGGCCCCGTTCGGGCCGACGATGCCGAAGAAGGACCCCGCGGGAACGTCCAGGCTGATGCCGTCGACGGCGATCTTGCCGCCAAAGCGCTTGGCCAGCCCGCGCAGGGCCAGTGCCGGAACGGACGGTGCCGGAACAGGCCTGCCCGGCTGGTCTCCAGGGGCCTGCGGGTGCGGTTGCTCAAAAGTCATGTCGTTAGACTAACCGCCGCCGTGCGCGGAAAGGGTCGTCCGCAAGGCGTACCCCTGCAGGCCGATGCAGCCCCCTTTAGAAGGAGTGGCGGGGAACCGCGCGTTCGTACTGCGGGGGCCAGGCCAGGTCGTGGCCGAGTTCGAACGCGGCCCGGAGCCACCAGTGGGGGTCGCGCAGGGCGGCGCGGGCGATAAAGACGCCGTCGGCCTGCCCGGTGGCCACAGCGTGCTCGGCCTGGCCGGCGGAGGTCAGCAGCCCCACCGTCCCGGTCCGCACGCCGGTTTCCCGCCGGATCCGCGCAGCAAAGCCGGTCTGGTACCCGGGACCGACAGGAATCTGCTGGTGGGCCACGGCACCTCCGCTGGAGACGTCCACCAGGTCCACCCCGTGGTCCGAGGCTGCCCGGGCCAGGCGCACCGAGGCCTCGGCATCGATGCCGCCCTCGGCCCAGTCCGAGGCCGAGATCCGCAGCAGCAGCGGCATGGAATCAGGAATGACGTTCCGCACGGCATCCACCACCGCGAGGGTCAGCCGGTTCCGGCCGTCCTCGTCACCGCCCCAGCGGTCGGTGCGCTGGTTCACGAGCGGGCTCTGGAACTGGTGCAGAAGGTACCCGTGGGCGCCGTGGATCTCGACCGTGTCGAAGCCGGCCTCTACGGCCCGTTCCGCGGCGGCGGCGAAATCTGCGATCACGCCGCCGATCTCCTCTTCCGTCATCGCCGACGGGGCGTCATAGCCGTCGAAGGCCGAGGTTCCGGGACCCACTGTCGGCCAGCCGCCGTCGCCGGCAGGCACCGTGCCCGTCCGGCCGGAGAACGGCCAGTAGGAGGACGCCTTCCGGCCGGCATGGGCGAGCTGGGTGCCGATCTTGGCCTCGGCCGGACCGTGCCGGTGTACAAAGGAGGTGATCCGTTGCCACGCCTCCGCCTGGTGGTCGTTGTACAGGCCGGCGTCCCGCGGGCTGATGCGGCCGGCGGCGTTGACGGCGGCCGCCTCGGTCAGGATCAGGGCTGCACCTCCGGCAGCGAAGGAGCCCAGATGCATCAAATGCCAGTCGTTGGGGACCCCTTCCCCCGTCTCCGGCTCACAGCTGTACTGGCACATGGGTGACACCCAGCCGCGGTGCTGCAGGTGCAGGGAACGCAGTTCCAGCGGCTTGAAGAGCGCCGAACCCATCAGAAGAGAACCCGGGCGAGGTTCTGGCGCGCCTTCGCGACGCGTTCATCCGTGGCGCCCACGACGTCGAACAGCTCCAGCAGGCGCACCCGTGCGGTTTCCCGTTCCGGGCCGAAGTTGCGGCCAATGAACGCAACGATCCGGCCGAGCCCGTCCTCGACGTGTCCGCCGGCGACGTCAAGGTCCGCCACCGCCAGCTGCGCCTCCAGGTTGTCCGGTTCACCGGCAGCCCGCTGGCGGAGCGCCTCTGTGTCCGCGGCGGCGAGCGGCTGGAGCCGGTCCATCAGCTCCACCTGGGCCAGCCCGGCCTTGGCCTCGGCGTCGGCCGGCATCTCCAGCAGCGCCTGCCGGTAGGCTTCCGCGGCCGCCGCGTAGTCCCCGGCCTCGATCGCGTCGAACGCCATCTGGTGCAGGGGCGGCAGCGGCGGCGCCTCAGGCTCGGCCGCACCCGGCCCGCCCGCGCCGATCCGGCCCGTCACGCCGTTGGCGGCGGCGACCTTCAGCAGTTCATCCAGCAGGCTGCGCACCTGCGCCTCCTCGGCACCGCCCTGGAACAACGGCACCGGCTGGCCCTTCACGAGGGCCACGGCGGTCGGCACGGCCTGGACCTGGAAAGCCTGGGCAAGCTGCGGGAAAACGTCGACGTCGGCAGCGCCGAGCACCAGCTGGCCGCCGTAGCTGTCCACAATTCCCTCAAGGACATCCACCAAAGCCGCGGATCCGGGCGAGTAGGCCGCCCAGAGCGCGACGACCACCGGAACCTGTGCCGAGAGCTCCACCAGTTCCTGGAAATTGGCTTCCGTGATGTCCACCCGCAGCGGACGCCCGGCGCCGCCGTTGCCTGCGCCGGGCTCACCCGGGGTGCCGGGCGTGCCCGGCACTCCGGCCGGGCCGGAGCCGGCCGGCGGGGCCGCGGGTCGCTGTTTCAGGGCGGAGAGGTCGACGGCGCCCCGCAGGTTAAGCGGGTTGGCGGCAGCAGGCGGGACCGGGCGGGAAGCTGGCGAAGTCATGGTTCCACTCTAGCCACTCCGGCCCGCGCCGGTGCCACTTTGAACAGCGGCCGGACAGCAGAAGGGACCCGGCCGTTCGGCCGGGTCCCTTCTGCTGGTGCTGGTCTGCTACTTGAAGCTGGCCCCCGTGAGGCCGCGGGTGGCGGCCACGAGCTTCATGGGGTCCTGGGACCCTGCCGGCGGGATGTAGACGGCCACGGACTCGGCGAAGTTGAGCACCATTCCGGTGCTGGTCTCCTTGCCGCCGGCCAGTGCCGCTGCATCGTCACCAATGGTCAGCTTGTCACCGGAGGCCTTCGGGGTGCCGTCGAACGCGAAGTCGAGGCGGCCCAGGGCCAGCGCCCCGCCGTCGGCGGTCCGGAACACCGCAATGCTGTCCGGGACCGCCTTGTGGGTGAAGGAGAAGGTGCCGTTGACGCCCGAGGTCACAACATCCGACTGGTAGGCCAGCGTGTCAGCGATGTACGGGGACGATTCACCTTCGGCGAGCTTGTCCTTGAAGGCGGAATCGGCGGAGTTCAGCCGGTCACCCAGAATGTTCAGCGCTTCCTCGCCGCTGTAAAGCAGCCCCGACTTGTCCCCGGGCGCTACCGTTTCCGTGCCGCCGCGTGCGATCCCCGGGAAGGTGGTCCCGGGCTGCAGGGGGGTGGTGAGGACCAGTTTGTAGTTGTCCCGCGGGGACGCCTGGGTGAGGGTGAGCAGCTGCGGAACCACGTTGCCCTCGCCCTGGGTGACGGCCATGACCGTGCGGGGCCAGCTGCGCTTGTCGGTCACCACGGTGGTGAGGAGCTTCGTGGCACGCACCGGCATCCGGGCTTCGTAGGACCCCACCTGGGACCTGATCTTGTAGTTCTGCGTGCGGACCTCGAGTTCGGGCCCGGCCACACGGGGTTCAAGCTTGCTGGCGTCCTTGGCTGCGTCGCCAGCGTCCACCGCGCTGGCCACCTGCTCCAGGATGCGCCGGAACTGCGCGTCCACCAGGACAGGTGACGCCGGGGCCTGCTCCGCGGCCGCCGACGACGTTGCGGGCGCGGGGGCCGGAGTCTGGCTCGCCTGGGCCGCAACGCCGCTGCCGGCGACGGCCGTGGCGGTCAGCACGGCCACCACGGCTCCGGAACGCCGTAGGCGCTGCGCCACGGTGGCCGGGGCGGCAACGGACTTCTCGGCGGTGTCCGTCGGGACAGTCTTCGAGGGTGAAGTGGTTGCGGTGCCCGTGTTCGACGGCGACGTAGCAGGCGCCGTTGTGGTCGGGACCGAAGCGGTGGGCGCGGAGGTGGTGGCAACCGGAGCGGCCTTGGAGCCTGTGTTGCCGCCGGCTGGACCGTTGCCTGCACCGCGACCGGCGCCGGACTTCGGCTTCAGCACCAGGAGGGCAACGCCGGCCAGCAGCAGCAGGCCGCCAAGCACCATGAGGGGAATGGCCCACGGCGTGGAGGTGTCGTTCGGGAACGTCATGGTGATCTCGGAGGGCGCAGGCTTGGTACCGTCGGCTGCAAGCAGCAGCGACCAGTCGCCGTCGGCCGGTGCGGTCCAGTTGTACTTCAGCTCACCGCTGGCGTTCTCGGTGCTGACCCACAGGTCCGAACCGGCCGGCGAAGGCGCGGCGGCCTCCCCGTCGGCGTGCGTCAGCTGCAGCTCCTTGCCGTCCTCGGAGACGCCGGAGACGGTGTTGTGCGCGGTCTGTCCAACCCAGGCATCGACGTCGTCCGGGCGCCCGGTGGCCAGCATAAAGCTGCCCTCGCCCTTGACGGTGATGGTCACTGTGCCGTCCTGCATGGTGCGGAGCTTCTCGTCGAACACGGTCAGCGGCGCGGCGGTGCCCGCGGGGGCGGTGGCGGTCACGGTTTCGGCCGGAGCCCAAAAAGTCTTCTGGCCTATTCCTGCCAGTAGTGTCAGGAGGCCGAGCAGCACGAGGGCAACTGCAGTCTTGAAACGCAAAATATTACCTATCATCAGCGGACACTTAGCTTCAATAGTAACCGTTTTGTTACCACAGAGTCAGATCGGGCCCGTTGTCAACCCCTCCCGGCGCACGTTCGGGAGCCTCCTCACCGCGCCAAAACAAGCCTGCTGATAGTGTTTGCGGTGATCATCACACCGGGGCCGTGACCGCCGCTCCGACGGAAATACTCTCAAGAAATAAGGGCCTTCAGCGCAGTGACCGGACACACGGATTCGTCCGCAGCAGGACAGGACACCCCTGGACAGGAAAACACAGGACAGGACACCCCTGGACAGGACGCAACAGCACAGGCAGAAAGCCTCGGGCCCGGCACGGCGGACGGTGCGCAGAAGCACGTTTCCCCGCGCCGCGCGGCCCTGGCCGGGATGCTGAACTCAATGGCCCACCGCCTGCGCCAGCCCCTTCCGGGGGCCCAGCCCCGGATCCGCTTCGAGATGCCCCCGGAGCAGGATGATGACGAACTGACTCCGGAGACCGAGTCCGGCACCCGCTTCGGCAATCCGGGCCCGCGGATGTCCTCCCAGCACCCCCTCTACGTCGGCTTCATGGGCACAGTCGGCGTCGGTGTGGCCCTGCTGGTGTACTGGATCGGCTCCAACACCACGCAGCTGATCCTCTGGATTGTGGCAGCGCTCTTTATTGCCCTGGGCCTGGACCCGGTGGTGCGCTGGCTCGAAGGCAAGAAGTTCCCGCGCGCCGCGGGCATCGTGGTGGCCGTTTCCACCCTCGCGCTGGGGGTTGCGGCCTTCTTCGCCACGCTGATCCCCACGATCGTCCAGCAGGTCACCCAGATTGTCGAGGAGGCGCCGCGCTGGATCACCGACTTCATCAACTCCGATTTCTTCCGCAGCATCGACGACCAGTACGGGGTGCGGGAGCGCATCACCCAGGAGCTGGAAAAGTTCGTCAACAACCCTGAGGCAATGGGGGGCATCTTCGGCGGTGTTGTGGGGTTCGGCTCCACCGTGGCCAACGGCCTGTTCGGCGCGCTGATCGTGCTGGTGCTGAGCCTGTACTTCCTGGCGGCCCTGCCGGCCATGAAGAAGTGGGGCTACCGCCTGGCACCGCGGTCGCGCCGGGCGCGGGTCGAGGCCCTGTCGGAGGAAATCACCGGGTCCGTGGGCAACTACGTGATCGGCCAGGCCGTGGTCGCCCTGGTGAATGCCACCTTCGCCTTCATCGTGATGTCGATCGTCGGCGTCCCGTTCGCCGTGCTGCTGGCTTTCGTCGTGGCGCTGCTGGCATTCATTCCGCTGGTGGGCGGCCTGATCGCCGGCGTCATCGTCACGCTGATTGCCCTGACGGCGGGCTGGCAGACCGCCGTCGCCTATGCCGTCTGCTACTTCGCCTACCTGCAGTTCGAGGCGTACTTCATCTCGCCGCGCATCATGCAGAAGGCCGTCGCGGTGCCCGGTGCCGTCGCGGTCATCTCGGTGATCGCCGGCGGCAGCCTGCTGGGCGTGCTGGGCGCACTGATCGCCATTCCCACCGCGGCCGCGATCATGCTCCTGGTCAAGGAAATCTTCATCGTCCGGCAGGACAAGCACTAGCGCATTTACTGCTGCACAAGCGGACAGCCGCTGCGTGGATCCACGCAGCGGCTGTCTGTTTTCGTGCGTTTTGCGGTATGTGCTCAGGCGTGCGCTGTGGCCACCGGGCCGGTCCATTCGTGCGGGAGTCCCGCGCCGGAGCCGCCCGGCAGAACTTCGGCGACGATCTCGTCAAGCACCCGCCCGGCGTACTTCTCCCCCACCCACAGGTGCTTGGCACCGTCCACGCCCACTACGCTGGCCCGCGGCACCACGCGGAAGCGCTCCGCGGCCTCGGCCGGCTGGAGGTAGTCGTCGTGCTCGGGAACCAGGACCTTGAGCGGCTTCCCGGCGGCCGCCCACTCCTTCAGGTGGACCTCCGTGGCCCGGTGCAGCGGGGGTGAGAGCAGGATGGCGCCCTCCACCTCGGAGGCCACCGGTTCGGAGGCCCCGTACATCAGCGCGAGCTCGGTGCCGAAGGACCAGCCCACCAGCCAGCGGTTCGGCAGGCCGCGGTCGACGGCGAACTTCACAGCCGCCTCGACGTCCAGCCGCTCCCCGATGCCCTCCTCAAACGTTCCGTCGCTGGTCCCCCGCGGCGAGGCGGTGCCGCGGGTGTTGAACCGGAGCACGGCGATTCCGGCCAGCGCCGGCAGCCGGTAGGAGGCTTTCCGGTAGACGTGTGAGTCCATGAAGCCGCCGTGGGTCGGCAGCGGATGGAGGGTGATCAGGGTGGCCTTCACCTCGCCAGATTCCGGCAGTGCCAGTTCGCCGACGAGCCGGTGCCCGTCGTCGGTGCGGAGCTCCACGTTTTCGCGGCGGGCCGGAAGGACGGTGGAGGCCCGGATCGAGGTGGGGGCGGAAGGCTGGCTGAAGACGTACGACGCCGGGTCAAAACTCATGCGTCCAGCTTAGCGAAAGCAACGGGCGCGCCGGATTTCGCAGTAACAGCAGTGCAGTGGCTGCAGGGCAGTAGCAGCACACCGCAGAACCGGCAGGGCACTCAGCGGTACCGGTAGCTGCGGGAGGTCCAGCAGTTGCTGTGCCAGTGCCGCCGCTCGGCAAGACCTGCCGCGGCGCCAAAGAGATGGTCCTCGGACCACACCACCAGGTGGGCCACACCGGGGAGCACTGCCGTGGAACAGCCCGGGCAGATATAGGTCTTCTCGGCACGGCCGGCGGTGATGGGCCGGACGGACCACTCCCCGTCCGGCGCACTTTCACGGCGCGCGAACCCCGAACGTGCGCGTTCCAGGTCCAGTTCCGGCGCAGGGCCGCCCTTCGCGCCGGGCCGCAGTTTCTTGCCAGAGCCGGCGTTGCCGGAGCCTGCCCGCCCTGCGGCGGCTCGGCGGGGGCGGTTGGAACGGGGCATGGTTCCATTCTGCCCCAGGCGGGATGCCACCGTGACCCCGCGGCCCCGCAGACGGTAGTGTTGACCGGGTGCGTTTAGTCATAGCCCGCTGCTCCGTTGATTATGTCGGTCGGCTCAAAGCCCATCTTCCGCTTGCCACCCGGCTCCTGCTGGTCAAGGCCGACGGCTCCGTCCTGGTCCACTCCGACGGCGGGTCCTACAAGCCGTTGAACTGGATGAGCCCCCCGGCCTCTTTGCGCGTGTCCACGCCGGATGAGGTGGATGTCGAGGTCGGCGTGATCGAACAGTGGACCGTCCAGTCGGCCAAGACCGACGACCGGCTGATCATCAACATCCATGAGCAGATTCACGACACCTCGCATGAGCTGGGCCAGGATCCCGGACTGATCAAGGACGGCGTGGAGGCGGACCTGCAGCGCCTGCTGGCCGACCAGATTGAGCTCCTGGGCGCCGGCTTCTCCCTCATCCGCCGCGAATACTTCACCGCCATCGGCCCGGTGGACATCCTCGCCCGGGATGACAAGGGCGCCACCGTGGCCATTGAGCTCAAGCGCCGCGGCGACATCGACGGCGTCGAGCAGCTCACGCGCTACCTTGAACTGCTCAACCGCGACCCCCTCCTGGCGCCGGTCCGCGGGATCTTTGCAGCCCAGCAGATCAAGCCGCAGGCCAGGGTCCTCGCCAACGACCGCGGCATTGACTGCGTCACCCTCGACTACGACGCCATGCGGGGCGTCGACGACGTCGAATCCCGGCTTTTCTGACGCAATTTCACTGCCCGCAGGAGCTCAGCGCCGCCAGTAAATGCACTGCCGGAAGCGTTCATCGATTCTTTGTACAAAATTTATGCCAATTATGTGCCGCACCCGTTGACCAGCGCCAACGGGCATGAAATTCTAATACCAGTCTTTGTGTAGGTGTTTTTTCATGCTCGCAAGACATGTTGCGAGCGTGAAGCGCCTGCCGCCGAAGCCCGGAATCCCCGGTCCCACAGCCAAGGTTCTTCTCGCGGAGTGACCAAGTGCGGCACGAAGTGTGCCGGACTTAAACAGAATCCATAATGAGGAGAAATACATGGCACAGGGAACTGTGAAGTGGTTCAACGCTGAAAAGGGCTTCGGCTTCATCACCCCGGATGACTCCGATGGCGATGTCTTCGTTCACTACTCTGAGATCCAGACCGGCGGCTTCAAGACCCTCGACGAGAACGCCCGCGTTCAGTTCGAAATCGGCCAGGGCGCCAAGGGCCCCCAGGCTACCGGCGTCACGCTGGTCTAGTACCTGCAAGAAATGATCCCCGGTGCTTATGCCGGGGATCATTTTTTTGCCCTCCGGAGTTTATCGGGCAAACTGCCTGCGGTCTGGAGTCAGCGCACCAGGGTCCTCAACAGCCGGGCGCTTTGCCGCACGGACAATCCGGGCAGGTAGGCGCGGCTCAGGGCCCGGCCCATGGCGGGCAGCTGCAGCGGATCCTGGTAATAGAGGTACAGCGTGCGGTACTCAGGCTTGAAACGGGACTTGAAGCTGGCCAGCGAACGGAACCCGTACACAGGTTCCAGGGCCTTGCCCACCACATCGAGGATTGCCGCCAGCCCCTCGGACCCGGCGCTGCCGCCGTCACCGTCCGCCACCGAATCCTTCGCCAGCGGCGACCCGGACAGTGAAATGACCTCCACGGACCCCCGCAGCTCCTGCACTGCCGAGGCAATGAGGAACTCCATCACCCCGGGAAAGGAATCGCCGCGGCGGCGCATGAAGTCCAGCGTCCAGCTCACAAGGCGTCCGCCCTCGTACACCGGCAGCCAGCTCGTGACGCCCTGTACCTGCCCCTCGGCATCCACGGCGAGGCAGCAAAGCACCTCGTTGTCCTCGAGTTCGTCGATGCCGCCCAGCGTAAACCCCATCTCCGGGACGGTCTTCTGCGCGGCCCATTCCTCCGAGACCTCCATCAGCTGGGCCCGCAGGGCGGGGGAAAAGTCCGCGTAGCGGCCCCACACGGCGTGCACCCCGGTCTTCGCGGCACGGTTCAGGGCGGTGCGGACGTTCTGCCAGTCCTTGCCCTTGAACTCAAGGGTCCGCACGGCCAGCCTGGTTTCCTGCGCCACGGCCACCCGCCGGAATCCCCGGGCCTTCAGCATGGGCCACAGCTCATCCGTGCAGGAGTAAAAACCCGGAATCAGTGCGTGTTCGGCGCAGTAGCGGATAAAGCCCCCGGCGGTCTCCTCGCGGAACGCCGCCGGGCCGAAGGGCCCGGCCAGTGTCAGGGCCACGTTGCCGTGCTGCTGGTAGGCCACTCCCCCGCGGCGGCCCGGCGCGAACCAGTATTTGTTGGGCTCCCAGAGCGCCATCCAGGACAGCGAATCGCCTCCCTCATGGATGAGCGCCCGGGCCACGTCGCGGTCCTCTGCCCCGGCGTCCGTGCGGTGCAGCCGGCGCTGCAGCACCAGCCAGACGGCGGCGAGGGCTACGGCCCAGAAGACGATGCCGGAGGCAGCAAAGAGGAAGGCCTCGACGGCGTCACGGCCCTGGAAGACGCGGTTGTAGATGCCCGGGATGGGCAGCGGCAGGTACTGGCGGGAGAGTTCCGCGGCCAGGCCCAGCAGGCCGCCGTCGCGCTCCATGCCCCCGGCTGCCAGCCACACGGCGGTGTAGGTGGACGCCAGCACCAGCCACGTGCCGCCGACGACGGCGGACAGCGCACGGCGTGCCCGGGGGCTCGTCTCCACCCGGAACTGGCGGCGGTTGGCCGCGAGCAGCACCACCAGCACCAGCGGAACCACCACGAGGGGCAGGACGTGGACAAAACCGGATCCCATCACCCCGGTGTGGGGCCGGTTGGGGTACTGCGGAATCCGGGCCAGCAGGGAGAGGTAGACGGCGGCCATCGCCGTCACCGCCAGCTGGAGCGTGATGGCGATCCGCAACGCCAGCCGGCGTCCGTGCCGCATGCCGTCGGCGCAGATCAGCAGCAGCACCACGGGCACCACCGCCAGCGCGAGGCCCAGCGGCCCTGCAAATCCGGCGCGGCCGGCTTCAAGGCACGTGACGTCGATGGTGCCGCCGCAGTACTGCTCCAGCTGGTTCAGCGTGGGCAGCGGGTTGAGGAGGACGTCCCGCAGGAGGGCCAGCGGCCCGGTGGGGGTCCGGACGGTGGCGGTCAGGATGGGCCCGACGGCGAAGATCGCCACGGTGAGGGCCAGCAGGTTGCGGGTTTCGCGGCCCGTGGAGCGGTGGCGGTGCAGGGTGCCTTTGTCGCCCTGGATCCACCAGCCCGCCGCCAGCCCCGCCAGCGCCCCCGCGAACCCGACCACCGTCTCCGCGTGCCCCACATACAGCACCAGCATCAGGGAGAGGGACACCACGGCGGTGCGCAGCCGCCGTTGCCACAGCGTCGGCAGGAGCCCGCAGGACGCCAGCGACACCGCGAGGACTGCCGCATAGGGGCCCATAAGCCGCGCGTCGACCATCCGGCTGAGCCAGCCGTCGTCGACCTGGCGGGCGAACTGGGTGAGCAGCAGGAACAACGTGACGGCCGCGAACTGGGCGGCGAAGTAGAACACGGCGGTGCGCAGCGTCCCGAGCTGCCGTTCGGCCACGCCCAGCAGGAGCAGGATCATCAGCGCAGCGGCGGCGTAGGTCAGCAGGTTCGTGGCAAAGAACATGGAGGTGAACATCGACCACCAGTTCCCGGCCTTTAGCTGCGGGGCACTGACGGAGGCCACGTCCAGCAGGGATTCCGGCGGACCGCCGAGGAAGCTTCCGGTGGCGGCACCGGTGACCAGGAAAACCGTGAGGACGGCCAGGGTGAAGGGGATGGCCCGCAGATGCCGCAGCGACTGGCGCAGTCCCTCGCGGCCAAGCCCCTGCAGGGAGCTGGCCCCGGCGCTTTGCCGGCGTTCCGTTGCTCCCGCGGTCACTGCGCGATGCCCCAACGGGACAACAGGAAGTCGAGGCCGGCCGGGAGCGCCGTGGACGCGGCCTCCCAGGAGTGCCCGGCGCCGGGAACCGGCGAGGCTTCCACGCTGAAGCCGGCCTTCCGCGCGGCGTCGGACAGCTCGTCCATGTAGCCGAGGAATTCGGGGTCGCGCTCTCCGGCGGCGAAATAGATGCCGTGCCCCTCAAACCGGCGCTCCTGCATGATCCGCAGGGGCGTCTGCCGCTCGAAGGCCTCCGCGTCGCCACCAAACGACCCGGCGATGGTTTTGTCCCGTTCCTTGGCCAGGGCGGGTTCCCGCTCGCTCGAAAAGGCCAGGGCCGAGCCGTAGATGTCCGGGTGGCGGGTCACCATCTGCATGGCGCAGGTCCCGCCGAAGGAGAATCCCCCGGCCGCCCACCGCGAAGGGTCAGGGTCCACGTCCAGTGTGCGGTTGATCCAGTCCGGCACGTCCCTGGCCAAAAAGGTGTCGGCCCGGGCGATGCTGCTGTCCATGCACAGGGTGTTCCCCGAGGCCGTGCCGTTCGGGTCCGCCACCACCACCACCGGGGACACGCCGTGGTGCTCCGCGGCATAGCGGTCCATGCGGCTGCGCAGGGCCCCGCCCGTGAGCCAGTCCGCCGGTGCCCCCGGCTGCCCGGCGAAGAGGACCAGGACCGGGAGGGCGGGCCGGGGCGTCGCGAAGTAGGCTGGCGGCAGGTAGATGTAGGCTTCGCGGCTCTGGAAACCCGAGGCGGTTCCGGGGATGGTGGCGCGCCGCAGCACCCCGCCGTCGGGCAGTCCGGCGGGAGGGCGCCACCCGGACAGGCTGGCCGGAGCTGTCCCGGGAATGCGCTTGAGCCCGTCTTCCAGGGGCTGGATCCGGGCGACGGCGGTCCCGGTCAGGTCGCTCACCGTGTGGTTGAGCCCGAAGTAGGCGTTGACCTGGACGGCGGACAGCAGGACCACGCCGAGGAGCGCGCCGAGGGAGACCGCGGTAGTGCGCACGCGGCGCCGGGTGCGGGTCTCCCCGGGTTCCGCGGCAGTCCGCCAGGTGGTCCAGAGGTGGCGGCCCCAGAGGAGCAGTGCCGTGACGGCGGCCAGGGACCAGGCCAGCACCTCACGCGGAAGGTCTCCGGGGAAGACCGGGACGGCGTAGATCAGAAGCCAGTGGATGCCGGCGAGCAGTGCGGCGGCGGCCAGAACGGCGGCGAGGAGGGGAAGCAGGAACAGCAGCCCGCGGCGGGGCCCGGTGTCCTGGCTGCTGCGGTGTCCGCCGCGCCACAGGAGGTAGCCCAGGCCTGCGGCTCCGGCTGCCCAGGCCGTCCAGAGCACCGGCCCGTCCACCAGCCGGAGGTCTTCGAGGAAGTCCACCGGGGCTAGCGCCAGGTGCCCACGCCGATGACGGGCCCGGCCTCGAGCCAGGAGGACAGCCCGGTGTAGGCGTCGAACCGCATGGCGAGCAGCACATCCTGTCCCTCGTACCGGAGTTCAACGATCACGGTGTCGGGCTGGACTTTGACAAGTTCGGATTCGGTGGGCTCGCGGCGGCCAAGGAGCTCCAGGGAGCTGCGCCGGAACGTGTGTTTGGGCCGCGTGCTCAGCGAGGCGAGGCGGAACCATTCGAGGTCGTTGTCCTGATAACGACAAACCCCCATCTGCCAGCTGTTTCCAGCCGTGCAAATGGAGGCGTCCACCGTGCCCAGGGCGCGCCGCAGATTGAAGCGGCGCACCCCGGAAAGGCACAGTGCAAAGACCAGCAACGCAAAGACCGTTGCCAGGACGATGAACGGAAAGACAGTATCGTTCATCAAGGTCGTGCTAGCGGATCCCCGCAGTAGCCGCGTCGCCCATTTTGGCGTTGTCAGCAACAATGACGACCCTGTTGTTGTCGACGGAGAAGAATCCGCCGTCGACAACTACAGCAATGCGGTCACCGGAGACCGGCTCGATGGCCAGTTCACCTTCGGCCAGAATCGCCAGCAGGGGCGAGTGGCCGGGCAGGATTCCGATTTCACCATCGCTGGTGCGGGCCTTGACCATCTTGGCCGCTCCGGACCACACGAAGTGGTCCGCTGCCACAATCTCAACCTCAAGCTCAGCCATATTACTTGGTCTGTTCCTGGATCTTGGCCCACTGGCGCTCGACGTCGTCCAGGCCACCGACGTTGAAGAACGCCTGCTCTGCGATGTGGTCGAGTTCGCCGTCGCAGATCGCCGCGAAGCCTTCAACGGTGTCCTTGATGGACACGGTGGAGCCTTCGACGCCGGTGAACTGCTTGGCGGTGTAGGTGTTCTGCGACAGGAACTGCTGGATGCGGCGTGCACGCGACACGACGATCTTGTCCTCTTCGGACAGTTCATCAACGCCGAGGATGGCGATGATGTCCTGGAGTTCCTTGTTCTTCTGCAGGATCTGCTTGACGCGGACGGCCGTGTTGTAGTGGTCGTGGCCGATGTACTGCGGATCCAGGATGCGGGAGGTCGACGTCAGCGGGTCAACGGCCGGGTACAGACCACGGGAGGCGATTTCACGGGAAAGTTCCGTGGTCGCGTCGAGGTGTGCGAAGGTGGTCGCCGGAGCCGGGTCGGTGTAGTCATCTGCGGGGACGTAGATGGCCTGCATCGAGGTGATGGAGTGGCCCTTGGTGGACGTGATGCGCTCCTGGAGGAGACCCATCTCGTCCGCCAGGTTGGGCTGGTAGCCCACGGCCGACGGCATGCGGCCGAGGAGGGTGGAAACCTCGGAGCCTGCCTGGGTGAAGCGGAAGATGTTGTCGATGAAGAGCAGCACGTCCTGGTTCTGGACATCGCGGAAGTACTCCGCCATGGTCAGTGCGGACAGCGCCACGCGCAGACGCGTTCCCGGCGGCTCATCCATCTGGCCGAACACAAGGGCGGTGTCCTTGAGGACGCCTGCCTCTTCCATTTCGACCCAGAGGTCGTTGCCTTCACGGGTACGCTCGCCGACGCCGGCGAACACCGAGGTGCCGCCGAAGTTGCGGGCAACACGGGTGATCATTTCCTGGATCAGGACGGTCTTGCCGACACCGGCGCCACCGAACAGGCCGATCTTTCCACCCTTGATGTACGGGGTGAGAAGGTCGATCACCTTGATGCCGGTCTCCAGCATCTCGGTGGAGCCTTCCAGGGTCGCGAAGGCGGGGGCCTTGCGGTGGATCGGCCAGCGTTCGCTGATCTGCAGTTCCGACTCGGCAACGTCGAGGGGCTGGCCCAGCACGTTGAAGATGTGGCCCTTGACGCCGTCGCCGACGGGCACGGAGATGGGGGCTCCCGTGTCCACCACAGCGGTACCGCGGACGAGGCCGTCGGTTGCCTGCAGGGAGATAGCACGAATGACGTTGTCGCCGAGGTGCAGGGCGGTCTCGAACGTGATGGTCTTGGTCTCACCGTTGAGAGTAATCTCGGTGGTGAGTGCGTTGTAGATCGCGGGGATTGCGTCAGCCGGGAATTCGACGTCGACAACCGGGCCAATAACACGTGCAATACGGCCGGTGGCACCGGCCGTCGCGGCTACGTGTTCGGTAGCAGTGGCAGTCATCTCTCTCACTTCACTCAGTAGATGGCGTTGGGGTTAAGTTTACTTTGGTGCAGGTACAGCTGGTTCCGGGGCCCGGGGTGGCTAGGACGCGTTCAACGCGTCGGCACCAGCCACGATTTCGGAAAGCTCCTGCGTAATTTCAGCCTGGCGGGCGGTGTTGCGCAGACGCGTGAACTTCTTGATGAGCTCGGTGGCGTTGTCGCCGGCGGACTTCATCGCCCGCTGGCGGGCAGCAAGCTCCGAAGCGGCTGCCTGCAGCATTGCGGCGAAGATCCGTGATTCGATGTAGCGCGGCAGCAGGGCATCAAGTACCTGCTCCGTTTCCGGCTCGAATTCGTAGAGCGGCAGGAGGTCCGACTCGGACGCAGCCTGCTCTTCGACAACCTCAAGCGGGAGAAGACGGACAACCGTCGGCTCCTGGGTGACCATCGACTTGAAGCGTGTGTAGACGACATGGATCTCGTCAACGCCGCCCTCGGCGTAGTCCGTTGCGAAATCGGACAGCAATGCCTCGCCGATTTCCTGTGCGGTGGCAAACTCCGGTGCATCGGTGCCGCCGGTCCAAACACGTTCGTAAGGACGGTTCCGGAAGTCGAAGTACGCCTGCGCCTTGCGGCCGACGAGGTACATCTTGACTTCCTTGCCCTCCTCCACGAGCAGCTCGTTAAGGCCTTCCGCCTGCTTCAGCACGCTGGCGGAGTACGAGCCTGCAAGGCCGCGGTCCGAGGTGATGACCAGGACGGCGGCCCGGCGGATCTGCTCCGGCTCGGTGGTGAGCGGGTGGTCGATTTCGCTTTGGCTGGCAACAGCAGAAACGGCACGCGTGATGGCGTTTGCGTAAGGCAGTGAAGCTGCTACGCGTGCTCGGGCCTTCCCGATGCGCGAGGTAGCGATCAGTTCCATCGCCTTGAAGATCTTGCGCATCGACGTCGTCGAGCTGATCTTCTGGCGGTAGACCCGAATCTGGGCTCCCATACTTATCCTTTCCTAAGATCCTGATGGCCGGGACTGCCGGAACCCGTGCGGGCTCCGGCAGTCCCTGCCAGCAGAACTAGCGCTTCTGCTTGACGATTTTTTCCTGGTCGACCTGTGCCTCGTCGATGGGGGCGTGCTCTTCGTGCCCCGCACCCACCAGAAGGTTGTCGCCCTCGCCGAAGAAGCCCTTCTTGAAGTCCACGATCGCGGTCTTCAGTGCTTCTGCAGTGTCATCGCTCATGACGTTGGTCTGGGCCAGCGTCGTGAGGATGGAGGACTTGTGCTTCAGGTGCTCCAGGAACTCGGTCTCGAAGCGGTTGATGTCTTCAACCGGAACGTCGTCGAGGTGGCCGTTGGTGCCGGCCCAGATGGAGACGACCTGGTCCTCGACCGGGAACGGCGAGTACTGGCCCTGCTTGAGCAGTTCCATCAGGCGTGCACCGCGGGTCAGCTGCTGGCGTGACGCGGCGTCGAGGTCCGAGGCGAACATGGCGAACGCCTGCATGTCGCGGTACTGCGCCAGTTCCAGCTTCAAGGTACCGGAGACCTTCTTCATGGACTTCACCTGGGCGGCGCCACCAACGCGGGAAACGGAGACACCCACGTCGACGGCGGGACGCTGGTTGGCGTTGAAGAGGTCCGACTGCAGGAAGATCTGGCCATCGGTGATCGAGATCACGTTGGTCGGAATGTAGGCGGAAACGTCGTTTGCCTTGGTTTCGATGAGCGGCAGGCCGGTCATCGAACCCGCACCGAGCTCGTCGGAGAGCTTGGCACAACGCTCCAGCAGGCGGGAGTGCAAGTAGAAGACGTCGCCCGGGTAGGCTTCGCGTCCCGGCGGGCGGCGCAGCAGCAGCGACACTGCACGGTAGGCCTCGGCCTGCTTGGACAGGTCATCAAACACGATGAGGACGTGCTTGCCGCCGTACATCCAGTGCTGGCCGATCGCGGACCCGGCGTAAGGCGCCAGGTACTTGAAGCCTGCGGGGTCGGATGCCGGGGACGCCACGATGGTGGTGTACTCCAGCGCGCCGTTGTCCTCGAGGGTCTGGCGGACAGCCGCGATCGTGGACGCCTTCTGGCCGATGGCGACGTAGATGCAGCGGACCTGCTTGTTCACATCGCCGGAAGCCCAGTTGGCCTTCTGGTTGATGATCGTGTCGATCGCGATGGCGGACTTGCCGGTCTGGCGGTCGCCAATGATCAGCTGGCGCTGGCCGCGGCCGATCGGAATCATGGCGTCAATCGCCTTGAGTCCGGTCTGCATCGGCTCGTGCACCGACTTGCGCTGGGTCACGCCGGGCGCCTGGAGTTCCAGTGCACGGGTGGTCTCAGCCTTGATGTCACCGAGGTCATCGATCGGCTGGCCCAGCGGGTCAACGACGCGGCCAAGGAAGGCGTCGCCCACCGGTACGGACAGGACCTGTCCGGTGCGGTGGACTTCCTGGCCTTCTTCAATGCCGGTGAAGTCGCCGAGGATGATGACACCGATTTCGCGGACGTCGAGGTTCTGGGCCAGGCCCAGCGTGCCGTCTTCGAAGCGAAGCAGCTCGTTCGCCATGACCGAGGGAAGGCCCTCAACACGGGCGATGCCGTCACCTGCGGTTGTTACACGGCCGACCTCGACGCGCTCTGCGTTTCCGGGCTCGTAGGACGCCGCGAACTCGTTCAACGCATTACGGACGTCGTCGGCGTTGATGGTCAATTCGGCCATCTGCAGTCCCTGCTCTCCTGTTTTCGTGATCATCGTTGCTCACGATGACCGGGGTTTCGTTTCGTTAAGTAGTGCTTGTCCGGCTGGCTAGGCGATCTGGCGGTGGAGCTGGCCCAGGCGGGCGAGTACCGAAGCGTCAACCACTTCATCCCCTACCTGGATCCGGAGGCCACCGATCAGTGCCGGGTCAACGTTCGTGTTGATTTTGAGCTCGCGCCCGTACAGGGCATTCAGCCCCGCCTGCAGACGGCTGGTCTGTGTCTCCGTCAGCGGACGGGTGACGCTGACCGTGGCAATCCAGCGCTGCTGGCGCTTGGCTGCGAGCTCGGCAAACCGACGAACGAGCTTGGTCACCTTGAGGCCGCGCGGCTGCGAAACTGCCTGTCCGATAAGGACTTTCGCTTCCTCGCTTGCACTCGGCACCAGCTTTTCAGCGAGGGCCACCTTGGCAGCCGGGCTCGCCTGCGGTTCGGACACAGCACGCTGTACCTCGTGGTTGGACTCAACGGCCTGGTTGAAGGAGAACAGATCGTTCTCCAGCGCTTCCAGGCCGCTGATGCCGGAGGCAGAGACGGCAGACTTGTTCTCAGCAACGGCGATGACCACCGAAGCGGCAAGAGTCTCGAGTGCATCGCCGATGTCACGGGCGGATGCCCAGCGTGAACCGGCCAGTCCGCTCGCGATGTCCACAGCGTCCGCGGTGACTTTCCCGCTGAAGAGCTGCTTGATAAGCGCCGACTTTTCGTCACCGCTGCGGGACGGGTCAGTCAGGGCGCGGCGCAGGCCGGCCGAGCTGTCCACAGTTCCCAGGATTCCGAAGAGTTCCTTAGCCAACTGCAGCGAGGCAAAAGGAAGCTTTGCTTCCAGCGCCCCCAGAGCCGTAGTCAGCGATTCGCTCGATACACCTGCCATTACTTAGCTGCACCTGCGTTCTGGTTCTCCAGATCTGCCAGGAAGCGGTCAACCACACGGGCCGAACGCGCGTCGTCCTCGAGAGACTCGCCGACGATGCGGCCCGCCAGTGTGGTGGCCAGCGTGCCCACCTCCGTGCGCAGCGACACAACGGCCGCCTGGCGCTCGGACTGGATGGCCGCGTGTGCCTGTGCCGTGATGCGGGCAGACTCTGCAGCTGCCTTCTCCTTCAGGTCCGCAAGGATCTGGGCGCCTTCGGCACGTGCTTCCTCGCGGATGCGGTTGGCCTCGGCACGGGCATCCGTGAGCTGCTGCTTGTACTCTTCGAGTGCAGCGGAAGCCTCTGCCTGGGCCTTTTCAGCCTTGGCAATGCCGCCCTCAATGGCCTCGGCACGCTCGGCAAAGGTCTTCTCGAACATCGGGACAACGTACTTGACCACGATGAACATGAGAACAGCGAAGCCGGCGAAGACAACAAGCATCTCCCAGGGATTGGGAACCAGAGGGTTGGCGCCCTCTGTGGCGGCTGAGATGATCAGCTGATTCATAATTCACCCGTCCTTATCTACTCGGTTCTGGATGTTCGCTTGGTTCTAAAGTTCAGACTAAAGAACGAACGCGAAGACCAGGCCGAGGATGGCGAGGGCTTCAGTCAGCGCGAGGCCGAGGAATGCGATCGGCTGGAGGACACGCTGTGCCTCCGGCTGACGTGCAACGCCGTTGATGTAAGCGGCGAACACGAGACCAACACCGATACCACCGCCGATTGCGGACAGACCGTAACCTACGAGGTTGAGATTGCCTTCCATTTTTTTCCTTTCAAGATGCCATCTGTGTGGCAGGTTGTTTGGTGTGCTTCATCCCCCGAGGGGAAGATTTTATGTGCCTGCCGGCTGGGCGCCGGCCGGCGGGTGCCTAGTGGCTGTCCGCGTGCAGGGCGCCTTCAATGTAGATGGCGGTCAGCAGGGTGAACACGTAGGCCTGCAGTACCATGATCAGCGCTTCCAGCATGTACATGGCAATCGCGCCGCCGAGGACCAGTACCGAGGTGCCCTTGAGCAGGATGTTCTCCTGCATGATGAGGAACTCGATGCCCGAGCCGGCAATCATCACAATGAGGTGGCCGGCCAGCATGGTCGCGAACAGACGGAGGCTGTGCGTGACCGGGCGGACCAGGAAGTTGGAGATGATCTCGATCGGAATGACGATCGGAAGAATGTAGACCGGGACTCCGGAGGGCACGGTGGCCAGCTTGAAGTACCTCAGGCCGTTCTTCTTGATGCCGATGGCGATCCAGGTGACGTACACGATCGCGGCCAGCACGTAGGCACCGCCGACGTGCGAGAACGTGGGGAGCTGGATCAACGGAATCGCACCGTAGATGTTGTTCAGAAGAATGAAGAAGAACAGGCTGAAGAGCAGCGGAACGTACTTCATGAAATCTTTGCCGCCGATGATGTCCTTGGCAATGCCGTTGCGGACGAAGCCATAGGCGGCCTCGCCGGCGAACTGCAATTTGCCGGGAACAAGCTGGCCCTTGCGGGCAGCTAGCAGAAAGAATGTGGCGATAATAATGACCGAAAGGATTACCAGCAGCATCTGCTTGGAGAATCCGTCGGCCGCCCCCCACGGCAGGATTGCCGGCAGGTGCATTTCATCAATTCCAGGAGGCGTAAAAGTTCCTGAATCTTGGGCCGGGAGCGCAAGCGCGATCAACGCGTTTCCTCTCTGCAGTGTCCATCATTGGGCGTCGGTCGAGGAAAGGCGACGTTGCTGTCGCGCTCTCCCCCTGTGAAATTATTTGGCATTACTGATCCTCGTCCTTGGACGGGCCACGTGCAGCATTGTCCCCACCAGCGGACTTGTCCGGGCTGGTGAGGCCGTGCATATGAGAAAGATAGAACCCTCCCGCGGCTCCAAGCAGGGCGCCTGCGAGCACAATCCAGCGGGTTCCCCACAGATTATCCAGACCCCACCCTATCAAACTCCAGACGAGGATTCCGCCAACAATGTAGCTGAAGACGGCGATGCCGGCGTTGTATCCGCCGTCTTCCCCGTCGGCAGAAACACCGGGGGCTCCGGCAGTGGTTTTGGGGGTGGCGGGCTTGTTGGTGCGGCGGACTTTGCGGCTAGACATGGGTGCCGCCTTCCGGTGTCTCGGGGTCGTTGTACAGCTGGAGCCTCGCTTTGCTGAAGCCGTAGATCTCCGCAGCCTGCCAGAGCACCACGGTCACGACGGCGCCGGCCAGGAACCAGCGGCCGTCCAGCCATTCGGGACTGCCGATGGCGAACAGCACAACGGCAAAGCCGACGACTTTGATGAAATAGGTGGCCGCAAACAGGCCGATGGCACCGGAGGAATGGTTCCGGCCGCCAAAGTGGCCCACCAGCAGGCTGATCGCGAAGAAGGCGATCACCAGCGCCCCGCCGAAAAGGCAGGACAGCGCGGCTGCCGTGCCCCCCATCAGGAGCGCCGCCAGGCTGGTGAGCAGCAGGGCACCGCCGCCGACGGCGGAGCTCAGGGCCAGCAGGCGCAGCCACAATGATTTTGTGGGACCTGAGACACCAACTCGTCCGGCGCCGGACGGATGTCCGGGGTCGGCGTCGGAGGTCATAAGATCCCAATCGTCGAAAGGCTGGCTGCTGGTCAAAGAGGCGCGGCGAAGTGCCGCCCCTGAATTCTACATGAGATAGAAATTATTCGGAAAAGCCGTGAACCGCGATCCCCGGAGCAGCGGCTCATTCACCTTCGGCCGACGACCGGGGTCCCCGGGACGGGGCTTTGTTGCGCAGGTACGGCCACGCCGTCACGACGGCCATGACCGCCATCGCGGCGAAATTCGCCACCAGGACAATCTGCCAGGGGAAGATCGCGAAGGCCAGGCCGCCGAACGCCAGCACGCAGGTCCACAGATACATCATGATCACCGCGCCCCGGTGGGAGTACCCAATGTCGAGAAGCTTGTGGTGCAGGTGCCCGCGGTCCGCCGACCACGGCGAGCGTCCCAGTGCGGTGCGCCGCACCACGGCCAGGCACAGGTCCAGCAGGGGCAGGAACAGGACGGCGAAGGGCAGCAGGATGGGGATGATCGTGGGGATACCGTTGGCCCGATCGTACAGCCCCGAGCTGATCTGTCCGGTGGACACAATGCCCGCCGAGGCCATGATCAGGCCGATCAGCATGGCGCCGGAATCGCCCATAAAGATCTTCGCGGGGAACCAGTTGTGCGGCAGGAAGCCGATGCAGGCGCCTACCAGCACGGCCGTCAGCAGGGTGGCCAGGTCCGAGCGGTCCAGCAGCACTGCCGTCCGGTGCACCCAGTAGGCCGTCAGGAAGAACGCCGTCCCGCCGATGATGGCCACGCCGGCCGCCAGGCCGTCCAGCCCGTCAATGAAGTTGAACGCGTTCATGGTGGTCACGATCAGCCCCGCCGTCAGGGCGATGCTGACGGCCTCGTTCTCGATCACAATGGGTTCGGGGATAAACGGAATGATGGTCATCCGGACGCCCCACATCGCAACCACCAGCGCCGCTGCGCTTTGGCCGATGAGTTTGACCCACCAGCGCAGGTCCAGCAGGTCGTCCGCCACCCCTACCAGGACGATCACCGCCGACCCGGCGAGGATTCCCCACGGGGCGTCATTGTTCCGGAAAATGTCCTTGACGAAGAACGACTGGCTGGCAACCACCAGGCCGACGGACAGTCCGGCAAAGATGCCCAGGCCGCCGAGCCGGGAGACAGGGGTCGAGTGCATGTCCCTGCTGCGGATCGGGGAGAACAGCTCCATCCGGTTCCCGACGTAGCGGGCACCCCAGGTTGCTGTGTAGCTCACGACTGCCGCTGAGAGCATCATGAGCAGGTACATAATCACTGCGGAGACACCTGCCCGGAGCGGCTGGCGCAGGGCACACCCGGTTCGCCGGAACGGACCCGCGGTGATGCTGCGCGGCGCCGGTGGTGGGGTGAACTTAGCTGCTGTGGGTCTGTCGTGCGATAAATGAAACTTCTCCGTCGCCGTGCGCAGGGCAGGCAGTGCGTAGTGCCTGACAGGGCTGTATTACAGTGGACTCTAGTCAAGATACTAATGCCAATGGCCACCTGTCTTCGCGTCACACGGCCCATTGCCGGGCGGAAAACCACCGGCGGCCGTGCTGAAAGGAACACTCGATGACCCTGTCGGTTGCAGTTGCTGCCGTGACGTTTGACCGTCCCCGGGAGCTGGCGGTCCTGCTGGACGCCATCAACAACCAGACGGCATCGGTCCGCTCGATCTGCCTCGTCGATTCCGGTACGGTCCCCGCCAAAGATGTCGCGGAAGCGCATGCAAACGTGGAGTACGTCCGGTCCGAAGCCAACCTCGGCGGTGCGGGCGGGTTCTCGCTCGCGATCCTGAAAGCCGTCGCCACGGGCGCCGACTGGATCTGGATGATGGACGACGACGCCGAGCCCGCCGACCCGGAGTGCCTCGCCACCCTGGTCCGGGAGGCTGAGGCCCGCGATCTTGAGGCCGTGGTCCCGCTGGTGGTCGCCCCCGGCCACCCCGACCGGCTCTCCTTCTTCTTCCGCCTCGACGGCAAGGTCACCCACGACCGGGCCGAAGTGGAGAAACTCGGCTTCCTGCCCAACGACGGCCATTTCTTCAACGGTGCACTGATCCGCTCGGACGTCTTCTTCAAGGTGGGCCTGCCGGACATGCGCCTGTTCATCCGCGGCGACGAAGTGGACTTCACCATCAGGCTCCGCAAAGCCGGCGTCCGGTTTGGCACCGTCACGACGACGGCGATCACGCACCCGCACGCCTTTTCCGAGACGCAGCACGTGTTCGGCGCCCGCTGGCATGTGATCGTGCCGGAGTCGGCGTTTAAGCGGTACTTCTACTACCGGAACCGCGGCTACCTGATCCGCCGCCATTTCCGGGCCAAGTCCCTCGTCGCGGATGTTGGCGGTTACCTCGGCTACTTCCTGCGCCGGGGCGACCTCCGCGGCCTGGCCGACTGGTTCGGGGCTTTCTCCGCCGGACTGCGCGGCAAGGGCTTCGGCCCCCTCAAGGACCAGAAGTTCTAGCCCCTGGGCTGTAGCCGGCGCCGGACCAGCAGGCCGGCGAGCAGCCACGGCTCGCCGAACACACGGTAGGCGACGCGCCGCGGGTGCAGCACCAGGCGCCAGGCCCATTCCAGGCCGAGGCGTCCCAGCCACCGCGGTGCAAGCTTCTGGATCCCGGCAATCTGCTCGATCGCCCCGCCCACGGCGCAGTAGACGGCAGGGGGCAGCTCCCCCAGCCGGCGCGTGAGCACCTGCTCCTGCAGCGGCATGCCGAGCCCGAGCAGCACCAGCTGCGGCCGGAACTCCGACAGCCAGGCCACGGCCGACTCTTCCAGGTCCTTGTTCCAGCCTTCGCCGGGCATTCCGGCGACCCGGGCGCCCGGAACGACGGCGGCGAGCCGGGACACTGCCTGCGAGTTCGCCACCGGCCCCGCTCCGATCACGGCAATCCGCTCCAGCCCGCTGACGTCAGCCAGGGCGGGAATCCAGTCGGTGGAACCGAGCCGGTAGTCCATGACGGGAACACCGTCCGGCCGGGCCTGGCTGCCGCGAGACCACAGCATCAGCACGGGGGCGCCGTCGATCAGCACCACGTCGCTTTGGTCATAGAACCGCCGGAACGCCGGATCCGAATGGCACAGGGTGACGCTGTGGAGATTGTGCCCGACAATCGTGCGGGTGGTGCCCTCGGCCACGTAGCGGGTGAGCACCTCTGTCAGCTCCGGGACCGTCAGGGGCGTGGCGTCCACGTCCAGGACGGGGACGCTCTGTCGCTCGAGGGTCATGCGGTTCCGGCCGGCTCGTCAGCGGGGTCTTTGCTGGCCGGGTCTGCGCCTGCGGGGTTATCGCTGGCCGGGTCTGCGCCTGCCCTGCCTGCGGCGGGGTCTTCGCTGGCCGGGTCTGCGCCTGCTCCGCCTGCGGCGGGCTGTTCGTCCACGCCGAGCACCTCCGGGACCACCTCGCGGAGCCGGTCAAGGCTGATTGCCCCCAGGCGCACGACTCGCAGCGGCAGTGATGTGGCGTCAACGATGGTGGACGGCACCGCGTCGGCGCCTTCGGCCGGGCGCGGGCCGCCTTCGAGGTAGACCTCCACGGACTCGGCGAGCTGGGCTTCCGCCTCAGCGGCGGTCTGCGCGGCGGCCTGGCCTGTGCGGTTGGCCGAGGACACGGCCAGCGGCCCGGTGAGGGTCAGCAGATCCTGGGCCACCTCGTCAGCCGGGATCCGCAGGGCCACCGTGCCCTTGGTCTCGCCGAGATCCCAGTCCAGGGACGGCTGGGCGTGCAGGATGAGCGTCAGTCCCCCGGGCCAGAACGCCTCGGCCAACCGGCGGGCCTCGGCCGGCACGTCCGTGGCGAGGCCGTCGAGGGCGTTGAGCCGTGGAATGAGCACCGGCGGCGGCATCTTCCGGCTGCGGCCCTTCGAGGCCAGCAGCAGGGTCACGGCCAGGGGCGAGAACGCATCGGCCGCGATCCCGTAGACGGTGTCCGTGGGGAACACCACGCACTTCTGGTCGCGGATGGCCCGCTGGGCATGTTCAAGTCCTGCGGCCCGCTGTTCAGCTGCCGCGCAATCGTAGCTAGTTGTCACTGGCCCATTCTTTCATCACTTGGGAGGGTTGCCCGGATCATCAGCGGGCGGACGGACCGGCGAGGACGGCACTGGTGGCCCGGTCCTTGCCGTTGAGGTCGCGGTGCGTGGTGACGGCGGACCAGAGCCCGGAGCGCTCCAGCATGGCGGCGATCCAGCCGGACTGGACCTCGGCGTGTTCCATCACGAAGTAGCCCCCGGGGACCAGCAGCCGGGCCGCGGAGGCTGCGGCCGCCGTCGGAAGTTCCATGCCGTCCGCTCCCCCGCCGTACAGGGCCTCCGGCGGATCGTGCAGCGCCACTTCGGGTTCGTTGGGCACCGCCTCGGCGGGAATGTAGGGAGGGTTGGAGACGACGACGTCGAAGGTCCCGTTGTGCTCGGGCAGGGCATCGCGCAGGTCCCCGCGGATGAGGTGGACGCCGAGCGGCGCCAGGTTTTTCGCCGCCCAGGCATGGGCGAACTCGCTGTACTCCACAGCGTGCACCTCTGCTCCGGGAACCTCGTGCGCGATGGACCCGGCGATGGCACCGGACCCTGTGCCCAGGTCAACCACCTTGGGACGTGCCGGGGCCTGCATCCGGTCCGTGTCCTTGAGCCAGTCCGCGCCCTTAAGCCAATCGAGGACCAGCTGCACCACGGATTCGGTTTCAGGGCGCGGGATGAAGACCCCCGGGCCGACGGCCAGGTCGAGGTACCGGAAGTGCGCCACACCCGTGATGTGCTGCAGCGGAGTGCGCCGCGCCCGTTCCGCGACGAGCTCCCCGTAGCCCTCCGGCGCCGGGGTATCCCCCAGCATCAATGCTCGGAGCCTGCCGGGTCCGACGCCGAGCAGGTGCCCGGCCAGGAGTTCGGCGTCCACCCGGGGGCTCGGGACCCCGGCGGCGGCCAGCGTGGCAGCGGCCTCGCGGACCGCGTCCCCGAGGCCGGGCCCGGTGCGTTCTGTCATCACCACGGCGGCCGTGCTAGTCGCCGATGGCGTCGAGGCGGGCCTGCTCATCCATCTCGATGGCCGACTGGATGACGGGTTCCAGGTCGCCGTTCATAACCTGGTCCAGGTTGTAGGCCTTGTAGCCGGTGCGGTGGTCCGCGATCCGGTTTTCCGGGTAGTTGTAGGTCCGGATGCGCTCGGAGCGGTCCATGGTGCGGATCTGCGACTTGCGCTGCGCGGAGTTCTCGGCGTCGATCTGCTCCTGCTGGTGCGCCAGGATGCGTGCGCGGAGCACGCGCATGCCGGCCTCGCGGTTCTGCAGCTGCGACTTCTCGTTCTGCATGGCGACCACAATTCCCGTGGGAAGGTGGGTGATCCGGACGGCGGAGTCGGTGGTGTTCACGGACTGGCCGCCGGGGCCGGAGGAGCGGTAGACGTCGATCTTGAGGTCGTTCTGGTTGATTTCGAGCTCTTCGGGCTCGTCCACTTCCGGGAGGACCAGCACACCGGCGGCGGAGGTGTGGATGCGGCCCTGCGACTCGGTCACGGGCACGCGCTGCACACGGTGCACGCCGCCTTCGAACTTGAGCCGGGCAAAGACACCCTCGGCGGGGTCGTTCGAGCTGCCCTTGACGGCCATCTGGACGTCCTTGTAGCCGCCAAGGTCCGATTCCGTCGCCGAAATGATCTCGGTCTTCCAGCCGCGGGATTCCGCGTACCGGGTGTACATGCGCAGCAGGTCGGCGGCGAACAGCGCGGCCTCGTCGCCGCCTTCGCCGCCCTTGACCTCGAGGATCACGTTGCGGGCGTCGTCCGGATCCCGCGGGATCAGCAGGCGGCGCAGCTTCGCGGCGGCGGTCTCCAGCGCAGCCTCAAGCTCCGGCACCTCGGCAGCGAACTCGGGATCCTCGTCCGCCATCTCCTTGGCAGCGGCCAGATCATCGCGGATGCCTTCCCAGCGGTGGTAAGCCTCGACAATGCCATTGAGCTGTGCCGAGCGCCGCCCCAGCTTCCGGGCAAGCTTCTGGTCAGCATAAACAGCAGGATCGCCAAGCTGCGCCTGGATGGCATCATGCTCATCCAACAGGCCCTGTACGGACTCAAACATTTTCAAAACCTCTTTCGACTTGGTTCCAAGTCTAGTTACTGCAACGCGGGGTCACTTACCGCCCAAAATATCGGCCCCGACGGGCCCCAAGTGACCCCGCGTTGCTGTGAAGCGACGGTGAGCAAACAGCAAAGCCGCTCAATATATGCCGGCCGGGGAGTGGCTTCGGGCCTGCCGGAGCCGGGTGGCTGACGATCGTAGAT
>NZ_JBQQCH010000014.1:0-44801 GCF_052245515.1 Pseudarthrobacter sp. 1C304
CGGTGCAAGCACCGGATCATCGTTCGACTTGCATGTGTTAAGCACGCCGCCAGCGTTCATCCTGAGCCAGGATCAAACTCTCCGTTGAAGTAAAACAGACACAACCAACACCCCCGGGAAAACGGGAACCATCGGCTGCACAAAATTTGAAACCAGCTGTAAAAACCATGCCATCCACGGGGTGGACAACACAGCCAAAACAACCAATCAATAAAACAATTGGTATCAACAAACTTGGCACACTATTGAGTTCTCAAACAACAGACACATTCGAATTACTCGGCGAACAATTCAATAAATGAATTTCTTTTCGCTTTTCCCTCGCTGCGATATTTCCAGCTTATTTCATTCATTTCAACTTTGCAAATCCAGATTTTCATCTGCATTTCATCCGGTGAAGCGAATCCGCCCAGCATAATTGGAAGCAACCTTTCATTTCTGCGCCGTCCGCTCCAGGGGAGCCGAAAGTACTAGAAGAATTGCTTCTCTATTTTTGTTGGGGTTGGCCGCCACTCTTCGGTGGCGACTCAGAAAACAATACACGCTCCTCCCCGACCTTGCAACCGGGTCGGGAAGGAGCGTGCAGGTGACGCGCGGTGGCACGGCGCAGCTCCGGCTAGGCGGCGCTGACCTCTACCGTGGCAAGGTTCTTCTTGCCGCGGCGCAGGAGCAGGTAGCGGCCGTGCAGCAGTTGGCCGGGTTCGATCACGGCCTCCGGGTCCGATACCTTCGCGTTGTTGACGTAGGCGCCGCCCTCCCCCACGGTGCGGCGGGCCGCGGACTTGCTGTCCGACAGTCCGGTTGCCACCAGGAGTTCAATGATGCCCAGGCCGCCGGCGTCCACGGTGGCGGTCGGGAGTTCGGAGGTTGCGGCCTTGAGCGTGGCCTCGTCGAGGACGCTGAGGTCGCCGTTGCCGAACAAAGCGGCAGAGGCTGCGATGACTTTCTCCGTGGCCTCGACGCCGTGCACCAGGGAAGTGACTTCGTAGGCGAGCTTCCGCTGGCCCTCGCGGGCAAAGGGACGCTCGGCAACGGCGGCTTCCAGGGCCTCGATCTCTGCGCGGCCAAGGAACGTGAACACCTTCAGCCGCGACGCAACATCGCTGTCCGCCGTGTTCAGCCAGAACTGGTAGAAGGCGTAGGGGCTGCACATCTCCGGATCCAGCCAGATGGCGTTGCCCTCGCTCTTGCCGAACTTTGAGCCGTCGGCATTCGTGATGAGGGGCGTGCCCAGGGCGTGGACGTGCTTGCCCTCGACCTTGCGGATCAGATCGGTGCCGCTGGTGAGGTTGCCCCACTGGTCCGAACCGCCGGTCTGCAGGACGCAGTTGTAGTCGCGGAACAGCTGCAGGTAGTCCATGCCCTGAAGGATCTGGTAGCTGAACTCGGTGTAGCTGATTCCCTCGTCGGAATTCAGCCGGTTGGCGACAATGTCCTTCTTGATCATGGTGCCGACCCGGAAGTGCTTGCCGATCCCGCGCAGGAAGTCGATGGCGCTCAGCGGCGCGGTCCAGTCCAGGTTGTTGACCATCCGCGCGGCGTTGTCACCCTCGAAGCTGAGGAAGCGCTGTACCTGTGCCTGCAGTTTGCCTACCCACTCGGCGACCGTTTCCGGGGTGTTCAGCACGCGCTCGGCGGTCTGCCGGGGATCCCCGATCAGGCCTGTGGAACCGCCCACCAGCCCGAGCGGCTTGTGGCCGGCCAGCTGGATCCGGCGCATCAGCAGCAACTGGACCAGGTTGCCCAGGTGCAGGCTCGGCGCGGTGGGGTCAAAGCCGCAGTAATAGGTTGCGGGTTCACCGGCGAGCAGCTTCTCAAGCTCCGCCTCATCTGTAGAGACGTGGACAAGGCCGCGCCATTTCAGCTCCTGCCAGACGTTGGCGAAGCTGGGGTCATTCTGCTGGGAACGAAGATCATTTAGCTGGGACACGGAATCTAAGGTAGCAGGATCAGGGCGGTCCCAGCGCGTGTGACCACCCTGCTCCCCCGGCGCCCGCGCCCCTGACGGCGGCCGTTCAGTCTTCGATGCCGGCCATTCAGTCTTCGATGCCGGCCGGCACTGCCGCGGCGGCGATCAGGCGCAGCCGCTGCGTGGGGCGGGTCATGGCAACGTACAGGTCGCCTACCCTGCCGTGCTCGTGGTTCAGCATGGCGGAGGGCTCCAGCACCACAACGCCGTCGAACTCCAGCCCCTTGGCCTCGCGGGGGCTGATGACGACGATGTCCTGCGCATAGCTGCCGGCGTCCGTGCCCACGCGGTGGCCATAGACGGCCCGCAGTGCCGCGGTCGCCTCGGGGAGAAGGTCGCCGTCGGCAATGACGGCCAGGAGCCCGCCGTCCAGCGCGGAGATCTCCTCCGGCAGGACGTCCACGAGCTTGCTGATGATCTGGCCGGATTCGACCCGGTCGATCAGCGGCGCCCAGCGGCCTTCACGGACGGCCTTCGGTGCGGACACCACCAGACCCGCCGCGTTCGCCATCCGGGCGGCGGCTTCCGCGATCTGCGAGGGCGTGCGGTAGTTGACCGTGAGTTCCTCGAGCTGCCACCGGTCCCCGAACATGGGCGCCAGGGCGCTGTGCCAGGAGTTGGCGCCGGCCACGGAGCTGGTCTGGGCAATGTCACCCACGATGGTGAACGACTTCAGGGGGCAGCGGCGCACCAGCAGCCGCCATTGCATCGGCGAAAGCTCCTGGGCCTCGTCCACCACAATGTGGCCGAACGCCCAGCTGCGGTCCGTCGTGGCGCGCTCGGCGGCGGTGAGCCGGGCCTCGCGCTCCTGGTTCTGGTCCACGAGCTCTTCCGCGGTGAACAGGGCGTCGACGCCGGCAGTCTCCATGTTGACCAGCGTCTGCTTGGCGTTGGCCAGGTCGCGGGCGCGGTCCGCTTCCTGCTGGGCCAGCCCCCTGCCGGCGGCCGCGTCGAGTTCACCGAGGAGTTCCGCCGCCTCGTCCAGGAGCGGCACGTCCGCCTCGGTCCATGGCGCGTCCGCGGGCCGGAGCAGCAGTTCGCGCTCCGCGGGGCTGAGGTGGGGGGTGCAGGCCTCAAGGATCGCGGGCCTGCTGAGCAGCTCGGTAATGAGCTTCTCCGGGGTCATGGGCATCCAGCACAGGTTCAGCGCAATGCGGACATCCCGGGCGGAACGGACGTCCTCGGCGAGGTAGGAGCGGTCTGCGTTGTTGCCCAGGTTCCCGGCTTCGACGAGTTCCGTCATCTGCTCGGTCAGTTCGCGCAGCAGGATCTTGACGAAGGACACGCGGGCCTCGTTGTGCGGCTTGCCGGTGGCACGGGCCCGGTCCCGGGCGCGGCGGACCTGCCGGGGCGTCAGGACAAGCTTGCGCCCGTCGACTTCGAGGATGCGGTTCTCCGCGGGGATGCGCTGCCGGTTGGCGACGGCGTTCGCCACGACCTCGGCCATGTCCAGACGGCCCTTGATGGCCGCGACGGCGGACTCAGGTTCCGCCACGGCGTGGATGCCGGGCATCAGCCGGCCGACGCTCGCCATCACAACGCCGGTCTCGCCGAGTGAGGGCAGCACACGCTCGATGTACTTCATGAACGACGACGACGGCCCCACCAGCAGGACGCCGGCGGACTTCAGCCGGTCCCGGTGGGTGTAGAGCAGGTAGGCGGCGCGATGCAGCGCCACGGCGGTCTTGCCGGTGCCGGGCCCGCCCTGGACCACCAGGGCGCCGGAGATCGAGGAACGGATGATCCGGTCCTGCTCGGACTGGATGGTGCCGACGATGTCGGACATCCGGCCGGTCCGCTTGGAGTTGAGGGCCGCCAGCAGGGCGCCCTCGCCCTGGAGGGATTCGTTGTCAGCGAGCAGGTCGACGTCGAGCACGTCATCTTCGATGGCCTTGACCTCGCGGCCCTGCAGGATGAGGTGGCGGCGGCGGCGCACCCCCTGCCGGTCGAACGCGGTGGCCTGGTAGAAGTGCCCGGCCTCGGGCGCGCGCCAGTCGAGCATGAGGCGCTGGAGGTCGTCCGTGGTGAGCCCGATGCGGCCGATGTACTGGGCTTCGCCGGAGTCGAGGTCGAGGCGCCCGAACACAAGCCGGTCGTCGACGGCGTCGAGCTGCGCCAGGCGGTCCTCGTAGAGGGCCGCGAACGCGTCCCTCTCGGAAACGTTCTGCATGGTGCCCACGGCTCCGGCCCGCCGGACCTGGGCCAGCTGGGCGCGCTTTTCCGCCCGCAGCTCATCCAGCCGGGCATACAATCCCGCTACATAGTCGCGTTCATGGGCCAAATCAGCGTCGTGCATCGAACGTTCCCCTATCGAAAAAGACAGACCAACCATTCTACTACCATTTCGGCCTTCCCACCGGAACATGTCAGTTTTTTGCTGGCATTCTACCGAGGCGGTTGGAATCGTCCATGGGTGCCGCAGGCATGTCGCCGCCCGGCCCCGTTGGGGAAAGGTCGCTAGAGGGCCAGCAGGGAGCTGACCCGGTGGCCGGCCAGGGCCGCGCGGCCGCCCAGATCGCCCAGTTCCATCACCACGCCCACGCCGGCCACGTGAATGCCGCAGCGTTCGAAGAGCCGGGCGGCGGCACCGAGGGTCCCGCCCGTGGCGAGGACGTCGTCGAGGATCAGGACCCGGCTGCCGGGAGCGAGGTCCGTGGTGTGCAGCTCCAGGGTGGCGGTGCCGTATTCGAGCGCGTAGTCCTCCGCCACCACGTCCCGTGGCAGCTTGCCGGCCTTGCGGACGGTGATGACGCCGGTGCCGGTGGCATAGGCGGCGGCCGCGGCCAGCAGGAAGCCGCGCGCCTCCACGCCTGCGACGGCGTCGAACTGGCCCTCGAAGGGCTCCACCAGGGCGTTGACCACAGCCTTGAGGGCTCCGCCGTCGGCGAAGACGGGGGTCAGGTCCTTAAAGACGATGCCGGGTTTGGGATAGTCGGGGATGGTGGCGCAGAGGCTGCTGATCAGTTGGCCCACCGGCATGGCGGCGTCGCTGGTGGTCACGGTGGTCTGCTGGAGCTCGCTTTGATTCACCCATCAACCCTACTGGGCGGTTCCAAATCCTCCGGAGTGCGGAGGAGTCCGTGCGCCAGCCCGTAGCTGACGACGTCGAGGGCTTTCCTGAGCGCACGCTCGGCGTTGAACCGGCCGGACGTGGCGGCGGCCAGGCGGTGGGGGTCCTTCGCCCACTCCGAGCTGCGGAACCGGTCCGCGTCGCCGTGCAGGAGACGTCCGTAGAGAACGTCCTCGAACACATCGCTTCCGTCCGTGGGCGCCGGAACCGGAATCACGTGCTGGCGGCCCTGGACCATCTCGGGGGTGAAGAGGCCGACCACAGCGTCCGCCCCGTCCGCGAGCGTGCGGTCGCCCCCGGCGTTGCACCGGCGGAGGGCCCGCACCACCAGCTTGAGGGACACGTGCTCGTCGCGGACGATGAACTTGCGCAGCAGGGCCGCCCGGAAAAGCTCCAGCCACTGCCGGCGCTCGAGCTCCCGGGGTTCCGCGGGCACCGGCCCCCCGGCCTGCGGGTCCGGCTGGAACAGTTCTGCCATCCGGAAGTAGTCCGAGGCCAGCTCCGCAAAGATCTCAAGCCGCTCGAGTTCGTTGCGCGGCTTCCCGCGCTTGCCCTCTCCCATAAGTCCTCATCATCCCTGTGCTTATATCCCTGCGCTGCAGGTGGTTGGGAATCGCCGGGACCACCGGCCACTGCTGCTAGGCCCGGCGCGCCTTCGCTGCCTTGTAGCGGGAGACGGTGGGGTCACCGGTGAGCCAGTAGCGCCAGGGGTAGTCGTCCGAGCCCCCGGCCCCCGAGACGCCGACGCGGGGTCCCGAGCTGACATCAGTGGCGTGGGCGGCCGGGAGTTCCAGCCGGAACGGGAAAGCCAGGGCGTCCCGGCCGCTGTCCGCCGTCGTGATGCCCAGAGCGGTGGCGAGCCGGGCGGGGCCGCTGGCGAGGTCTTTGGGGGACTTCGACGCCGGCCGCCGGCTCCGGGCCAGCTCCTCCCCCGCCACAATTTCGCCGGCCCGCAGCAACACGGCGGACGCCGTGCCATCCGGCCCGCACACAATGTTGGCGCAGTGGTGCAGGCCGTAAGTGAAGTAGACGTACAGGTGGCCCGCCGGGCCGAACATCACCGCGTTGCGGGCCGTCGCTCCGCGGAACGTGTGCGATCCCGGATCCGGATGCAGCGAGTCATGCGGGCCCAGGTAGGCCTCCACCTCGGAAATCCGGACGGACACCGCGCCGTCGCGCCCGTCGTGCGTCAGCACGGCCCCGAGCAGCAGGGGCGCCACCTGCCGGGCGTCCTGGGCGAGCAGCGCGCGCAGTCCGGGAGCGGGCGGACCTCCAGTGGGCTGGGCGTTGCTGGGCGGTCCGCCGGCGGGCAGTCCGGCACCGGGCGTCGCAGTCATGGTCCCACTGTAGCGGGCAGCAAGCCGCACCACGGCCGTGTCCGATTCCCGCTAGCAGCGCTGCAGGACAGCTGGCAGGATGAACCTATGGACTTCTGGCAGCGCTACCGGGCAATTGACGCCCGGGACACCCGGTTCGACGGGCAGTTCTACACCGCTGTCCGCACCACGGGCATCTACTGCCGCCCGTCCTGCCCCGCCCGGACCCCCAAGGCCGGAAACGTCACGTTCTACGAAACCTCCGCCGCCGCGCACGACGCCGGCTACCGGGCCTGCAAACGCTGCCTCCCCGAGGCCGTCCCCGGCACGCCCGCCTGGAACCTGCGCTCCGACGTCGCCGGCCGCGCCATGCGGCTCATCAACGACGGTGTGATCAACCGCGACGGCGTGGAAGGGCTCGCCGCCCGGCTGGGCTATTCCTCGCGGCAGCTAAACCGGATCCTGAGCCACGAACTTGGCGCCGGGCCGCTGTCCCTGGCGCGGGCCAGCCGCGCGCAGACCGCCCGCACCCTGCTGGTCTCCACGTCGATGAAGGCGGCAGACATCGCCTTCGCCGCCGGCTTCAGCAGCGTGCGGCAGTTCAACGACACCATGGGCGAGGTCTTCGCCATGACCCCCTCGGCGCTGCGGGCCACCGCGCGGCACCCCAAGGCGCCGGCCCACGCTGCGGCGTCCCCGTCCACCGCGCTGACCCTCAACCTTCCCTACCGGGAGCCCTTCGATCCGGGGGTTTTCGGCTTCCTCGCCGTCCGGGCCATCCCGGGCATCGAGGAGGGGTCCGCCAACTCCTACGCCCGGACGCTGCGCCTGGCCCACGGCGACGCCCGCTTCCGGGTGGACTGGGACGCCGGTGCCCCCGGCCGCCCGCTGGTACTGACCATCGGCGCCGTCGACCTGCGGGACCTGCCCACCCTGCTCAGCCGCATCCGCCGGCTCCTGGACCTCGACGCCGACCCGGTCGCCATCGACAACGCGCTGGGATCGGATCCGCGGCTCGCCGCCAGCGTCGCGGCCGCGCCGGGAATGCGGATGCCCGGGGCCGTGGACCCACAGGAGCTGCTGGTCCGCGCCATGATCGGCCAGCAGATCACCGTCGCCGCAGCCCGGACCGCCCTGATCCAGCTCTCCGCAGCCGGGAGCGAGAGCCTGGTTCCGGCGGACGGACTGCACCGGCTGTTCCCGACGGCGGAACAAATTGCCGGGGCCGGATACGAACTGCTCCGCGGCCCGCAGCGCCGCATCGACGCGGTCCGCGGCGCAGCCGCCGCGATGGCGTCCGGCGCCCTCGATTTCGGCTACGGTGATGACCTGCCAAGTCTGGAGTCCAAGCTGCTGCCGCTCGCCGGCGTCGGGCCCTGGACCGTGGGTTATGTGGCGATGCGCGTCATCGGAGCCCCGGATGTTTTCCTGGCCAACGACGCGGCCGTGCGCAACGGGATCCGCTCCCTCGGCCGGGACCAGCAAGGCCCGGCGGTCGCCGGGGACCTGCTGGCCCCGGACTTCCGTGAGGTGAGCCCCTGGCGCTCCTACGCCACGATGCACCTGTGGCGCGCGGCGGCCGGCGCGCAGGCGGCGGCCCGGTCCGCGAAGACAGCTACTCCAAGGAAAGTGACGCCATGAAAGCCCAGCTGTTGACCATGTCCACCCCGGACGGTCCTTTTACCATCATTGCGCGGGACGGGGCCGTGCTGGCCTCCGGCTGGACAGCGGTGCCCGGCGAGCTGACGGGGCAGATCCATCCGGAGCTGCTTCCGGCGGAGTACGAGGCCGTCACCGGGCTGGGCGGCATCTCGGCGGCGGTGGAGGAGTTTTATGCCGGGAACCCCGGGCCCGCCATGGACGTGCCGGTGCTGCAGAAGTCCGGCCCGTTCCGCGGGCACGCCTGGGACGTGCTGCGGACCGTCGCGCCGGGGCACCCCGTGACCTACACCGAATACGCGGAGCTCTCCGGAAACGGAAAGGCTGTCCGGGCCGCGGCCAGTGCGTGCGCCTTCAACGCGGCCGCACTGTTTGTGCCGTGCCACCGCGTGATCCGCACGGACGGCAGCCTGGGCGGCTTCCGCTGGGGGCTGGCCATCAAGGAAAGCCTCCTGGCGCGGGAAAGCCGGCTGGCCGCCGCCTGAAACGGTGAGGTGGGATTTCGCGCGCCCATGCCGCTCGTGGTCATGGTCGCGAAATCCCACCTCGGCAGGGGGGTCAGCGGGTGACGGGCACGCCGGCCGGCCACGGCAGCAGCTCGGGAAGGTCTACGCCGTCGGCCGCAGCCGTGGCGCGCAGGCTGCCGAGGGTGGGGGTGCGCCCTGCGAGCCAGGCCGCGATGTCGGTAAGCATTCCGTTGATGGCGGTGGAGCGTCCGCCGGCGGCGCCGATCGCGACGGCCGGCAGGCCGAGCGGCTGGAGGACGAAGCGCTGCCCTTCCGGCACCCGGGCGGCCAGGAACTCAAACAGGTGCTCGCAGAACGGCCGGCTCCAGGTTTCCGGGCCGCGGCCGGTGCCCAGATCGGTTGCATGGATGGTGAGTTCGCGCCAGAGCGCCAGGCCGCCGTCGAACACGACGCCGCCGCGGAAACTGATGGGCGTCTGCCAGCCGGCGCGCTCCAGCGTCCCGAAGGCGCGCAGGGCCCGGTCCAGGGCGGCGTCCAGATCGGCCCGGTGTTCTTCGGCGGTGTGCCCGGCGGCCATCTCGATGGCGCGGGTGCGGCCCTCATAGCCGCCGTCGTAGAGTTCAATGCTGTCGCCGCGGGCGGCGAATTCGACCTGGCGGGCCATCGCGTTGGCGATGCCGCAGATATGGGCCAGCACGTGGCCGCGGGTCCAGCCCGGCAGTTCCGAGGCGGCTTTGACGTCCTCCGCGGTAAAGGTGGCCGCGATTCCTGTCACTACGCCGGCTGCCCGGCGGAGTTCTTCCGGGAGTTTCTCCGGGGTGATGTGGGTCATGGCGATCATCCTAACCGAGGCTCTGGATAATCCCGACTAACTGAAGTGCCGATGAACTAAAGCACCGACTCATTAAAATGCCCCGGGCCGTACTGGTGGCGGATGTGCCGGCGGTCGTGCCGGGCCTGCCAGAACTCGACCTCTCGGGGCCTGATGGCGTACAGCTGCCAGGCTGGGTTTTCGTTCCCGCTGCCGTCCGCGCCGGGCCGGGCGAGCCAGTCGGCCGCGGAGGCTTCGCGGGAAAGCTCACTGACGGCCCCGGCGACGCGGACCTGCCGGCCCTGCGGCTGCCAGAAGAAGTTCAGCGCCGCGTGCGGGTTGCCGGTGAGTTCCCGGCCCTTTCGGGAGGCGCGGGAAGTGGCGAAGTGCCAGCCGTCGTCATCGATGTTCTTCAGGATCAGCATCCGGGACGACGGCCGTCCCAGCCCGTCCGCGGTGGCGAGGCTGCACGCGTTGGGCTGCGGCACCCCGGCGGCCAGTGCCTCGTGAAGCCACTGCCGGAAGAGTTCGGCAGGATCCGCAGGGGCCGAGGCCGGGTCGAAGTCCGGCAGCTCGTCCGGAAAATCTGGCAGGCCGCGCAGGAGCTGGCGGAATGATTCGCTCATGCGAAGACCCTACCCGGATGTTCCCGGCGGCAACCGGACATCGCTCCCCCACCTTTGGCAGGAAATCCGCCGACGCTCCTGCAGGCGGTGCAGGAGCGTCGGCGAAAACTAGCCTCGCAAGCTCGGCCAGGGAACCCTGCCGGCGTGGGCCATTCGCGTGTGGCTGCTACCCCGCGTAGGCGCGGACGCCGTCGAGCTCCGCCTCAAGGGCCAGGAGCTGGCGCTCGACGGCGGCCGGCGCCGTGCCGCCCTGGGAGTTGCGGCTGTTGAGCGAGCCCTCCGTGGACAGGACCGTGCGGACCTCCGGTGTCAGGTGCTCCGAGATGGCCGCGTATTCCTCATCCGTCAGGTCCCAGAGCTCGACGCCGCGGCTTTCGGCCTGCTTCACCGCGGCACCGGAAAGCTCGTGCGCCTCCCGGAACGGAACGCCCTGCCGGACCAGCCATTCGGCGATGTCCGTGGCCAGCGCGAAGCCCTGCGGCGCGAGCGCTTCCATCCGTTCGGTGTTGAACGTCAGGGTCGCGATCATGCCGGAGACGGCCGGGAGCAGGAGCTCCAGGGTGTCCGTGGCGTCGAAGACCGGCTCCTTGTCCTCCTGCAGGTCGCGGTTGTACGCGAGCGGCAGGCCCTTGAGCGTGGCCAGAAGCCCGGTCAGGTCGCCGATCAGCCGGCCGGCCTTCCCGCGTGCAAGCTCGGCCACGTCCGGGTTCTTCTTCTGCGGCATGATCGAGGAACCGGTGGAGTAGGAGTCGTGCAGGGTGACGAAGGAGAACTCCTTCGTGGCCCACAGGATGACTTCCTCCGACACCCGGGACAGGTCCACGCCGATCATGGCGGTGACCCACGCAAACTCGGCGAACACGTCGCGGGCGGCGGTGCCATCGATGGAGTTGTGCGTGGCCGAGAAGAAGCCCAGGTCCGCGGCCACGGCCTCCGGGTCCAGCCCGAGCGAGGAGCCCGCCAGGGCGCCCGACCCGTACGGCGACACCCCGGCGCGCTTGTCCCAGTCGGCCAGCCGCTGCACATCGCGCAGCAGCGGCCAGGCGTGGGCCAGCAGGTGGTGGCTGAGCAGCACCGGCTGGGCGTGCTGCAGGTGCGTGCGGCCGGGCATGGCCACTCCCTGGTGCGCCCGGGCCTGGTCCACCAGCGCTTCGATGGTGGCGAGCACGCCGCGGGCGATGATCCGGGCGTGGTCGCGGAGGAACATCCGGCCCAGCGTGGCCACCTGGTCGTTGCGGGACCGGCCGGCGCGGAGCTTGCCGCCCAGATGCGTGCCGGCGCGCTCGATCAGCCCGCGTTCCAGCGAACCGTGCACGTCCTCATCGGACTCGGCCGGCAGGTACGCGCCGGAGGCGACATCCTCGTCCAGCCGGGTGAGGGCGTCCAGCATGCCTTCCAGTTCGGCGTCGTCGAGCAGTCCGGCCTTGTGCAGCACGCGGGCGTGCGCCTTGGACCCGGCGATGTCGTAGCGGGCCAGCCGCCAGTCAAAGTGCGTGGACTTGCTCAGCGCGGCGAGGGCGTCGGCGGGGCCGCCGGCGAACCGCCCACCCCACAGCGCACCGGTGTTTGTAGCTTCGGACTTCGTCCCCGGGCGCACCCCAGCCTCGCTCCGCTCGGCCGGGGACCCCTGCGCCCGTGGGCCCATTTCGGATTTGTGCTCAGCCACGCGGGCTACTTTCCTGCGACGCGGATGTCGCGGCCGGAGGCGACCTTGGCGGACATGCCCCACAGCTCGATGAAGCCGCGCGCCATCGACTGGTCGAAGGTGTCGCCGGTGTCGTAGGTGGCGAGGTCGAAGTCGTAGAGCGAGGTGTCGGAACGGCGTCCGTTGACGATTGCCTGGCCGCCGTGGAGCACCATGCGGATGTCGCCGGAGACGTACTTCTGGGTGTCCTCGATAAAGGCGTCGAGGGAGCGCTTCAGCGGGGAGAACCACTGGCCGTCGTAGACCAGTTCGGCCCAGCGCTGGCCGACCGTGGCCTTGAAGCGGGCCTGCTCGCGCTCGATGGTGATGTCTTCGAGGTGCTTGTGCGCGGTAATGAGGGCCATGGCCCCGGGGGCCTCGTAGATTTCGCGGGACTTGATGCCCACCAGGCGGTCCTCGACGACGTCGATCCGGCCCACCCCCTGGGCGCCGGCGCGGCGGTTGAGTTCCTTGATGGCCTGCAGCGGGGTGACCTTGACGCCGTCGATCGCGACCGGCACGCCGGCCTCGAAGGAGATGGTGACTTCATCCGGCGCCGGCGGGAACTCCGGGGTGGCGGTGTAGTCGTAGATGTCCTTGGTGGGGGCGTTCCAGATGTCCTCGAGGTAGCCGGTTTCGACGGCGCGGCCCCAGACGTTCTGGTCGATCGAGTACGGGTTCTTCTTGGTGGTCTCGATCGGCAGCCCCTTCTCCTCGGCGAAGGCGATGGCCTTGTCGCGGGTGAGGGCGAGGTCGCGGACCGGGGCGATGCACTTCAGGTCCGGGCCGAGGGTCTGGATGCCGACTTCGAAGCGGACCTGGTCGTTGCCCTTGCCGGTGCAGCCGTGGGCCACGGTGGTGGCGCCGAACTCGCGGGCGGCCTTGACCAGGTGCTTGACGATCACCGGGCGGGAGATGGCTGAGACCAGCGGGTAGTGGCCCTGGTAGAGGGCGTTGGCCTTCAGCGTGGGCACGCAGTATTCGTTGGCGAACTCGTCGGACGCGTCGGCCACGTAGGCTTCGACGGCGCCGCAGCCGAGGGCACGCTGGCGGATGGTTTCCAGCGATTCGCCGCCCTGTCCGACGTCGACCGCCACGGCGATGACCTCGGCGCCGGTGGCTTCACCGATCCAGCCGATGGCTACGGAAGTATCCAGGCCACCGGAGTAGGCCAGAACAATACGCTCAGTCACGTCAAATGCTCCTTAGTTGTTTTGGTACTGCTTTTGTCTAGGGAAAGCCTGTCACATGGCCGTGGCAGGCCCAATCTTCAAAAAAACCTGCGGGTGCTCAGCTGGTGCCGGCTTCCTCGGCGAGCTGCAGGAAGCGCGCCGCCACGCCCGCGCCGCCTTGCGGGTCACGCGTGACCAGCAGCACGGTGTCGTCCCCGGCGATGGTGCCTAAAACGGACGGCATCACCGAATGGTCGATCGCGAGGGCCAGGAAGTTCGCTGCGCCCGGCGGGGTCCGGAGCACCACGATGTTCGCCGACGCTTCGGCGGTGACCAGCAGTTCGCCGCAGAGCCGGGTCAGCCGCGCGTCGAGGATCTCCTGCGTGACGCCGCTCTTGGCCGCCCGCTCCCCGCCCTCCCCCGGCACCGCGTAGACCAGCACGCCTTCCTTGCCGCGGACCCGGACTGCGCCGAGCTCCACAAGGTCCCGCGACAGCGTGGCCTGGGTGACCTGGACGCCGTCATCCGCGAGCAGCGCCGCGAGTTCGGCCTGGGACCGGACCGATTCCCCGGTCAGGATCGCGGTGATCCGGGCCTGCCGTGCCGTCTTGGTGGCCGGGCTGGCCCCCGGGGAGGCCGGTTGGGCGGACACTACCCGAGTCCTTCAACCACGGCGAGGCCGGAACGGTGCATCAGCCATGCCATCAGGGCCTTCTGCGCGTGCAGCCGGTTCTCGGCCTCGTCCCAGACGACGGACTGCGGGCCATCAATCACGGCCGCGGCGATCTCGTAGCCCCGGTAGGCGGGCAGGCAGTGGAGGACGACGGCGTCCGGTGCGGCCAGCTGCATGGCGGCCTCGTCGACGGCGTAGTTCCGGAACAGCTGCAGCCGGGCTTCCTTCTCGTCCTCCTGGCCCATGGAGACCCACGTGTCGGTGGCGACGACGTCGGCCCCGAGCAGCGCCTCGGCGGCGTCCACGGTCACCAGCACCGAGCCGCCGGTCTCCGCTGCGCGGTTCTCGGCGGCGGCGATGATCTCCGGGGACGGCAGGTATCCCTCAGGTCCGGCAATCCGGACGTTCATGCCGGCCGTGACGCCGGCCAGCAGGTAGGAGTTGGCCATGTTGTTGGCGGAGTCACCGAGATAGCTCATGGTGAGGCCCGCCAGGGTGCCCTTGTGCTCCTTGATGGTGAGGAGGTCGGCGAGGAGCTGGCAGGGGTGGTAGTCATCGCACAGGGCGTTGATGACGGGAACGGACGAATTCCCGGCCATGGCAACGAGTCCGGCATGCGCGCCGGTGCGCCAGACGATGGTGGACACCATGCGGTCGAGGACCTTGGCGGTGTCCTCGACGGATTCCTTGTGGCCGATCTGCGCCTCGCCCGGGTTGATGATGAGCGCGTTGCCGCCCATGTCCGCCACCCCGGTGGCGAAGGAAACCCGCGTGCGGGTGGACGTCTTGTCGAAGATGACGGCGACGGTCTTCCGTCCGCTGCCCTCGGCGGCGTACGGCTGGACGCTGTACGGGGCGGCCTTCATCCGGACGGCGAGGTCCAGGACCTCGGCCTGCTCGGCCGGGGTGAGGTCGGTGTCCTTGAGGAAGTGCCGGACCTGGCTGTTGGAAGTCACGGGCGAATTCACTGTCGGAACTTCAGTCGCGTTCACTGGGCGTCCTTTGCGGTCTGGAGGAGGGCGGGCAGGGCCGCAAGGAAACGGTCGGCCTGTTCGGTGCTGAGGATCAGCGGTGGCGCGAGCCGGATGGTGCGGGGGCCGGGGCTGTTGACGATGAAACCCGCGTCGAGGCCGGCGGTGACGACGGCCGGGGCCATGTCGGCGTCGAGGTCGAAGCCGATCAGGAGCCCTTCGCCACGGACCTCGGTGACGCCGTCGGTGGCTGCCAGCCTGGCGCGCAGGTGGTCCCCCACGGACCGGACATGGGCCAGGACGTCCTGGCTTTCCAGCACGTGCAGGGTGGCGAGGGCCGCGGCGGTGGCCACGGGGTTGCCGCCGAAGGTGGTCCCGTGCTGGCCGGCGGACAGCAGCGAGGACACCTCGGGCCCGAACGTGAGCAGGGCCCCGATCGGGAAGCCTCCACCCAGGCCTTTGGCGAGGGTCACGGCGTCGGGGACGATCCCGGCGTCTTCGCTGGCCAGCCATTTGCCGGTCCGGCCGATGCCGGTCTGGACCTCGTCCAGGATCAGCAGGGCGCCCGCGGCGCTGGTCGCCTCGCGCGCCGCCTTGAGGTAGCCGGCAGGCAGCGGGCGGACGCCGGCCTCACCCTGGATCGGTTCGAGGAAGACGGCGGCGGTGGTGTCATCCACCGCGGCGCGGAGCGCGTCGACGTCGCCGAAGGGGATGTGCACGACGCCGGCCGGCAGCGGGGCGAACGGCGCCCGGTAGGCCTCCTTGGCGGTGAGCGCAAGGGCGCCCATGGTGCGGCCGTGGAAGGCGCCCTCCAGCGCGACGATTTTGGTGCGCGGCGTCGCTGGACTGTCCGGGCTGGCGCCCGAGTTGCGCCGGGCCAGCTTAAACGCCGCTTCCACGGCCTCGGTCCCGGAGTTGGCGAAGAACACCTTGGAGCCGGCCGGGGCCTTGCTGATCTCCAGCAGTTTCTCGGCCAGCGCGATCTGGGTGGGGCTGGTGAAGAAGTTGGAGACGTGGCCCAGGGTGGCGAGCTGGCTGGAGATCACCGACGTGACGAAGGGGTGCGCGTGGCCGAGGGCGTTGACGGCGATGCCGCCGAGGAGGTCAAGGTATTCCTTGCCGTCGGCGTCCCACACGAGGCAGCCCGCGCCGCGGACCAGGACCCGCTGCGGCGTGCCGAACACGCCCAGGAGGGCGGACGAGTAGCGGGACAGCCACTGCGCGCCGGTGGTCTGGCCGCCGGTTTCGACCAGCTCCGTGAGTTCGGGGGCAGTTTCGATCTGGTTCATTTGCGTTCCTCGTCCGGGACGACCTGCGTGCCGATGCCCGCCGTCGTGAAGGTTTCCAGCAGCATCGAGTGCGGCAGCCTGCCGTCCACGATGTGTGCGCGTTCGACGCCGCCCTCGACGGCCTTGAGGCAGGCCTCCATTTTGGGAATCATGCCCGATTCCAGGCGCGGCAGCAGCTCGCGGAGTTCCGACGCCGTCAGCGAGGAGATGAGCGAGGAACGGTCCGGCCAGTTGGCGAAGAGCCCCTCGACGTCGGTGAGGATCACCAGCTTCGAGGCGCCGAGGGCTTCGGCGAGGGCTGCGGCGGCGGTGTCCGCGTTGACGTTGAGGACCTGGCCGGTGGTCTGCGCCTGCTTTGTTCCCGCGTCCAGGCTGCCGTCGTCGAAAATTTCGGGGGCAACGGTGGAGATCACCGGGATCCGTCCGGCCGCGATGATGTCCAGGATTCCCTCGGGGTTCACGCCGGTTACCTCGCCCACCAGGCCCAGGTCCACCTCCTGGCCGTCGACGACCGTGCCCGTGCGGACCGCGCGGAGCAACCCGCCGTCCTCGCCGGACATGCCGACGGCGTAGGGGCCGTGGGAGTTGATGAGGCCCACCAGCTCGCGGCCCACCTGGCCCGTGAGGACCATGCGGACCACGTCCATGGCTTCGGGCGTGGTGACCCGGAGGCCGCCCTTGAATTCGGACTCGATGCCGAGCCGGCTGAGCATGGCGTTGATCTGCGGACCGCCGCCGTGCACCACCACGGGGTGGATGCCGACGTGGTGCAGGAACACGACGTCCTCGGCGAAGGCACGGCGGAGCTCATCGTTGACCATGGCGTTGCCGCCGTATTTGATCACCATGGTGGTGCCGGCGAAGCGCTGGATCCAGGGCAGGGCCTCGATCAGCGTGCCGGCCTTGTCCTGCGCGTCGGACATGGACGTGGTTTCGCGGGTCTGGGTGTTCATGGGGCGTCCTCCTGTTTGTCCTCCTGTTCGTCCTTCTTCGAAGGCACTAGCTGGAGTAGGCGCTGTTTTCGTGGACGTAGTCGTGCGTGAGGTCGTTGGTCCAGATGGTGGCCTCGGCCCCGCCGGCCTGCAGGTCGATCTCGACCAGGACCTCGCGGGGTTCCAGGTCCACCAGGCTGCGGTCGTCGCCGATGCTGCCGTTGCGGCAGATCTGCACGCCGTTCATGGACACGTTGAGCTGGTCGGGTTCGAAGGCGGCGTCGGTGGTGCCGACGGCGGAGAGGACCCGGCCCCAGTTGGGGTCCTTGCCGAAGATGGCGGCCTTGAAAAGGTTGGAGCGGGCGACGGAGCGGCTGACCACTTCGGCGTCTTTTTCGCTCGCGGCGTTGAACGTGCGGATCGCGATGTCGTGGCTGGCGCCCTCGGCGTCGCCGATGAGCTTGCGGGCCAGCTCCGCGCAGACCTGGGTCAGGCCCGCGCCGAAGTCGACGGCGGACGGCACGGCGCCGGAGGCACCGGAAGCGAGCAGCACCACGGTGTCGTTGGTGGACATGCAGCCGTCCGAGTCTGCCCGGTCAAAGGTGACCCGGGTGGCGTCGCGGAGGACGACGTCGAGCATGTCCGGCTGGACGTCCGCGTCGGTGGTGAGGACCACCAGCATGGTGGCGAGTCCCGGGGCGAGCATGCCCGCGCCCTTGGCCATGCCGCCGATGGTGAATTCCTTGCCGGCGGCGTCGGTGCCGGTGAAGACCGCCTCTTTGGACACGGAGTCCGTGGTCATGATGGCGGTGGCGGCGTGGGATCCGCCGTCGCTGCTGAGGGCCGCCGTGGCGGCACCGATCCCGGCGAGGATCTTGTCCATGGGCAGCTGCTCGCCGATCAGTCCGGTGGAGCAGACAAAAACGTCGGTGGCGGAGACGCCGAGGGCTTCAGCGGTTTTTTCGGCCGTGGTGTGAGTGTTCTGGAAACCCTGCGGGCCGGTGCAGGCGTTGGCCCCGCCGGAGTTGAGGATAACGGCGTCCACGCGGCCGTCCTTGACCACTTCGCGGGACCAGTGCACGGGGGCTGCGGCGACCCGGTTGGACGTGAACACGGCTGCGGCGGCTTTGGCGGGACCGTCGTTGACCACGAGGGCAAGATCCGGCTTTCCGGAGGTCTTGAGGCCGGCGGTGACGCCGGCGGCGCGGAATCCCTGGGGGGCGGTGATGCTCACGGTGCGACTCCCTGGTGGTTGAGGCCGGCGGTTTCCGCCAGGCCGAGGGCGATGTTCATGGACTGCACGGCGCCGCCGGCGGTCCCCTTGGTCAGGTTGTCGATGGCGCACGTGACGATCACGCGGCCGGTGTGCGCGTCGAGCGCCAGCTGCATCACGGCGTGGTTGGATCCCTGCACGGACTTGGTGGACGGCCAGCGGCCTTCAGGCAGCAGGTGCACGAACGGCTCGTCGTCGTAGGCCTCGGCCCAGGCGGAACGCAGCTCCTCCGCCGTCACGCCCGGCCGCACCTTGGCGGTGGCGGTCGTCAGGATGCCGCGGCTCATGGGTGCCAACGTGGGGGTGAAGGAGACGGTGACGGGGGCGTTCAGCGCCTTCGACAGCCCCTGTTCGATTTCCGGGGTGTGCCGGTGGCCGCCGCCCACGCCGTAGGGGCTCATGGAGCCCATGACCTCGGCGCCGATCAGGTTGACCTTGGCGGCCTTCCCGGCCCCTGAGGTGCCGGAGGCGGCGACAATCACGACGTCGTCCGCCTGCAGCAGGTGGTTGCTGAAGCCGGGGGTCAGGGCGAGCAGGGCCGACGTCGGGTAGCAGCCCGGGACGGCGATCCGCTTGGCGCCGCGGAGGGCCTCGCGCTGGCCCGGCAGCTCCGGCAGGCCGTAAGGCCACGTTCCGGCGTGCGGGGAGCCGTAGAACTTCTCCCAGGTTTCGGCGTCGTCCAGCCGGTGGTCGGCACCGGCGTCGATGACCAGGGTGCCGGCCGGCAGCTGCGCGGCGATATCGGCGGAGGCGCCGTGCGGAAGGGCCAGGAACACGACGTCGTGTCCGGACAGGTTCTCCACGGTGGTGTCCTCGAGAATGCGGCTGGCCAGACCGTGGAGATGGGGCTGCAATTCCCCTAGTCTGGAACCGGCGTTGCTGTGCGCCGTGATGGCGCCGATGGTGACGTCGGGGTGGCCGGCAAGGAGCCGCAGCACCTCGCCGCCGGCGTAGCCGCTGGCCCCGGATACGGCAACAGAAATAGTCATACCCCCGACTATACAGCAAGACTATGCATAGATCCCGATATTTATGCATGGGTGGTGCGCGTGTTCCGCTCCCCTTGACCCGCGGCGGCACGGACAGCCGCGCCGGATCCCGGACGGCACTTCGCCGATGGGGCCGGTGTCCCTAGGATGGGTGAAAACAGCCGGGTCCGGCCCGCACACGTCAGCCCAGTCAAGGAGTTCCATGATGCATGCAATCGTTGCCCGCGAGGCCGGAGGCCCCGACGTTCTCAACCTGGCTGAAGTGGACCGCCCGGTCCCGGGCCCCGGGCAGCTGCTGGTCAAGGTCGCCGCCGTCGGCGTGAACTTCATCGACACCTATAAGCGCAGCGGCGCCTACAAGGTGGCGTACCCCTTCACCCCCGGCTCCGAGGCCTCGGGCACCGTGGAGGAACGGGGCGACGGCGTCACCGGGTTCTCCGTTGGCGACCGTGTGGCCACGGCCGAGGGCGTCAACTGCTACGCCGGCTACGCCCTGATTGACGAGGACAAGGCGCTGCCGGTGCCGCACGGGGTGGACGATTTCACGGCCGCGGCCCTGCCGCTGCAGGGCATCACCGCGCACTACCTGATCAACTCCTCCTTCAACGTGGAGCCCGGCCACACCGTCCTGCTGCACGCCGGTGCCGGCGGCGTGGGGCTCCTGCTGATCCAGCTGCTCAAGGCCCGCGGCGCGCGTGTCATCACCACGGTGTCCACCGATGACAAGGAGCAGCTGGCCCGTGAGGCCGGCGCGGACCACGTGCTGCGCTACGACGGTTTCGCCGCGGAGGTCCGCGAACTGACCGACGGGGCCGGCGCGGACGTGGTGTACGACGGCGTCGGGAAGGACACGTTCGACGGGTCCCTTGCCGCCCTGCGCGTCCGCGGCACCCTGGTGCTCTTCGGAGCAGCGTCGGGCCCGGTGCCGCCCTTCGACCCGCAGCGGCTCAACTCGGGCGGCTCGCTGTACCTCACCCGGCCGACGATCGGCCACTTCCTGCGCGACGCCCGGGAACGCCGCTGGCGCTCGGACGAGCTCTTCGCGGCAGTGGCCGACGGGACCCTCAAGGTGCGGATCGGCGCCCGTTACGACCTGGCCGAAGCCGGCCGGGCCCACGATGACCTCGAGCAGCGGCGCACCACCGGCAAAGTCCTGCTGGTGCCCTAGGCCGGGTATCACGGGCTCAGGAACAGACCAGGCTCAGGAACAGACCATGGGGAACCGCGTGCGAACATCGCCTCAGTGGCGGACTATTAACACAAAGCGAACCCGGAAACCTTCCGTTCACCTAGGCCGGAGACCATCCCCCTGTGACTGATCACCAAGCGCAACCCGGCGGCCCGCCGCAGGCCCTGGCCACCGTCAGCCCCGACTTCCTGCCGCAGCTTCCGGGGTCCCTGGCCGCGCCGCCGGAGCAAACCCTGGTTGATATCCTGCGGCACACCGCAGCCCGCTTTCCGGAGGCTTCCGCCCTCGACGACGGCCACGAGTCACTCAGTTACGCCCAGCTCATGGCGGCTGTCAGGGCCACGGCGAAGGAGCTGCACCTGGCCGGCCTCGGCGCCGGGGACAAGATCGGCGTGCGGATTCCGTCCGGCACCAACCTGCTGTACGTCTCAATCCTCGCCATCCTGATGGTCGGGGCCGCCTACGTCCCGGTCGACGCGGACGACCCGGAGGAACGCGCCCGGCTGGTGTTCGGCGAAGCCGGCGTCGCAGGCATAGTGCGCGGGGGCGGTGACATTGTGACGGAGGGCCAGCGGCCCCGCCCGTTCCGTGCTCCGAGGCTGCCCGGCCCGGACGACGACGCCTGGGTCATCTTCACGTCGGGTTCCACCGGCACCCCCAAGGGCGTGGCGGTCCAGCACCGTTCCGCCGCGGCCTTCGTCGACGCCGAAGCCCGGCTCTTCCAGCAGGGGGATCCTGTCGGGACGCAGGACCGCGTCCTGGCGGGACTCTCGGTCGCCTTCGACGCTTCCTGCGAGGAGATGTGGCTCGCGTGGCGCCACGGAGCCTGCCTGGTCCCGGCACCGCGCGCCCTGGTCCGGACCGGCATGGACCTGGGCCCGTGGCTGATCAGCCACGGCATCACGGTGGTGTCCACGGTGCCCACGCTGGCCGCGCTCTGGCCGGTGGAGTCCCTGGAGAGCGTCCGCCTGCTGATCTTCGGCGGCGAAGCGTGCCCGCCGGACCTCGCCGAGCGGCTCGCCGTCGAGGGCCGCGAGGTCTGGAACACTTACGGGCCCACCGAGGCCACCGTGGTCGCGTGCGCCGCGCCGCTGGGCGGGCCCGGACCGGTCCGGATCGGCCTGCCGCTGGACGGCTGGGACCTGGCCGTGGTGGATGACCGGTCCCGGCCCGTCGCGGAGGGCGAAGTCGGCGAACTGATCATCGGCGGCGTCGGCCTTGCCCGGTACCTGGACCCGGCCAAGGACGCCGAAAAGTATGCCCCCATGCCCTCACTCGGCTGGGCACGCGCCTACCGCTCGGGCGATCTGGTCCGTTACGAGGCCGCGGGGCTGATCTTCATGGGCCGAGCCGACGAACAGGTCAAACTGGGCGGCCGGCGGATCGAGCTGGGCGAAATCGATGCCGCCCTGCAGTCGCTCCCGGACGTCGCGGGCGCGGCCGCAGCGGTGCAGACGACGGCGGCAGGGAACCAGATTCTGGTCGGCTACCTCGCGCCGGCAGGCGGCAAGGACCTGGACCTTGCCGCCGCGCGGGAACTGCTCGGGGGCAGCCTGCCGGCGCCGCTGATCCCGCTCCTGACCGTGGTGGATTCGCTGCCCACCAAGACCAGCGGCAAAGTGGACCGGCATGCGCTGCCGTGGCCCCTGGCGGGGGCCGGCGCCGCCGACACCGAGGCGGCCCCGCTGAACCTCCCGGACGACGCGGCGTGGATCGTGGAGCAGTGGAGCTCGGTCCTGGGCAGCACCGCGTCCAGCCTCGACGCCGACTTCTTCGCCTACGGGGGCGGGTCCCTCGCCGCCGCCCAGCTCGTCTCGGCGCTCCGCGTACGCTACCCCACCATCACGGTGGCGGACATTTATGCCACTCCCCGTGTCGGGGCACTGATCGACGTTGCGCGGCAGTCGCTGCCCGACGGCGGCGCCGTGGCCCCCGCGGAACGCGTGGTCCGCCGCACGGCCCGCAGGTCGCAGGTCTTCCAGACGCTGATGGGCGTCCCGCTGCACATCCTGGTCGGCATGCGCTGGCTGACCTACCTGATGGCGGCCAACAATCTTCTCTTCGCGTTCGCCGGCTTCACGGCGGCGCCCACACTCTCGTGGTGGTGGGTGGGCGCTTCGTGGCTGGTGTTCGTCAGCCCGGCAGGCCGGATGCTGATCTCGGTCGCGGCGGCCCGGCTGCTGCTCCGCAACGTGGTCCCGGGTACGTACCCGAGGTCCGGCCGGGTGCACCTGCGACTGTGGCTGGCCGAACAGATCCAGGACCTGGCCGGCGCCATCAGCCTGGCCAGCGCCCCGTGGGTGCCGTACTACGCCCGAGCCCTCGGTGCGAAAATCGGCGACAACGTCCAGCTGCACTCGCTGCCGCCCGTCACGGGCCTGCTCTCGCTCGGCAGCGGCTGCAACGTGGAGCCGGAGGTTGATCTGTCCGGCTGGTGGATCGACGGCGACGTCGTACACATCGGGGCCATCCGGATCGGTCCCGGCGCCACCGTCGGGGCGCGCAGCACGCTGATGCCCGGCGCCACGATCGGCGCCGGAGCAAAAGTGGAGCCCGGCTCGGCCGTGCTGGGCAAGGTGAAGTCCGGGCAGCTCGTCGCCGGGTCCCCCGCCGAGCGCCGCGGCAAGGCCAAGCCCGCCCGGCCGGAGACTCCCCCGCACCATCCGCTGATCGGGCGGCTCTGGTTTGCCGGGTTCGCCGGCGCCTCCGCCGTCCTGGCCCTGATCCCCTACGTCTCGGCCGCCGCAGCGGCGCTGGTGGTTTTTGGCTTCATCCGCGGCAGCGAATCGCTGGGCGCGGCGCTCCCGCAGCTCCTCCTGTCCCTTCCAGCCGCGGCCCTGGCCTGGTTCCTGTCGAACCTCGTGCTGATCCTGGCGACCACCCGGCTCCTGGGCGTGGGCCTGGCCGAGGGGTACTACCGGGTGCGCAGCCGGATCGGCTGGCAGGTCTGGGCCACGGAACGGGTGCTGGACCTGGCCCGCGACCTGCTCTTCCCCATTTACGCCAGCCTCTTCACACCGGCCTGGCTCCGCCTGCTCGGGGCCCGGATCGGCAAAAACGTGGAGGCTTCAACCGTCCTGCTGATTCCCAAGATGACCACGGTCGGCGAGGGCGCCTTCCTGGCCGACGACACCATGGTGGCGTCCTACGAGCTCGACGGCGGTTGGTTGCGGATTGCGCCGGCCAAGATCGGCAAACGCTCTTTCCTGGGCAACTCCGGCATGACGGGTGCCGGGCGCAATGTGCCCAAGAACTCCCTCGTGGCAGTGCTGTCGGCGACGCCCGCGAAGGCAAAATCCGGGACCTCGTGGCTGGGGAGCCCGCCGGTCCGGCTCCGGCGCACCGCCATCGCCTCGGATGACACCAGGACGTTCCAGCCGCCGCTGAAACTCAAGGTTGCCCGGGCGCTGTGGGAGCTGTGCCGGTTCGTCCCCGTGGTGACGACGCTCGCGATCGCCGCCGGGGTGTTCGTCGCCTTCGACTGGCTGGCCGCCGTGTTCAACTACGGCATCGCGGCGCTCCTCGGCGGCGTCGTGATCCTGGCTGCCGGCTTCGTGGCCGCCGGGAGCGCCGTCGTGGCGAAATGGCTGCTGGTGGGTCGCATCAAGCCCGGGGAGCATCCGCTGTGGAGCTCTTTCATCTGGCGCAACGAGGTGGTGGACACGTTCATCGAAATGGTCAGCGCTCCCTGGTTCGCCCGCTCTGCCAGTGGCACCCCGGCGTTGGTCTGGTGGCTCCGCGCGCTGGGGGCGAAAATCGGGCCCGGCACATGGTGCGAAAGCTACTGGCTGCCCGAAGCGGACCTGGTGACCCTGGGCCGGAATTCCACGGTGAACCGCGGCTGCGTGGTCCAGACCCATCTGTTCCACGACCGCGTCATGAGCATCGACACTGTTACGCTCGATGACGGGGCAACGATGGGGCCGCACGGAGTCATCCTCCCGCAGGCCCGCATCGGCAGCGGCGGCACAGTGGGCCCGGCGTCCCTCGTGATGCGGGGCGAAACAGTGCCCGCCGGCACCTACTGGATGGGCAATCCAGTGAGCCCCTGGGCCGGCCCGGCCGTGCCCGCCCCCAAACTGAAGTAGCCACGCCCGTCCGCACCTGCAAGCGCGAAAGCCGGTTCATGAGTTCCATTTTTCCAAGTTCCACGGCCGCCTCCGGGGGCGTCGGCGGCCCCCCGGCGGACGATGTTGCCGCCTCGCCCGATCCGTACCTGCCCGGCCACGGAACCGACGCCTACCGGGTCACCCGCTACGAACTCGAACTCGACTACAAACTCAGCAGCAACCGCCTGAACGGGCGGGCGGTGCTGCACGCTGTGACGGAACGGCCGGCGTCGGCCATTGTGCTGGACCTGACGGGGCTTCGGGCCACCAAGATCCAGCTCAGCGGGCGCAGAGTCCGGAAGTTCAGCCAGCGCGCCGACCAACTGGTGATCGTGCCCGAAGCGGCCCTGCTGCCGGGACAGGAATTCACCCTGGACATCCGGTACGAGGGCAACCCTGCTCCCCGCCGCGGGCTGTGGGGCGAAGTGGGCTGGGAGGAGCTGACCGACGGTGTCCTGGTGGCAGGGCAGCCGAACGGTGCGCCGTCCTGGTTCCCGTGCAACGACCACCCCAAGGACAAGGCGAGCTACCGGATCTCGGTGACCACGGATGCCAACTACCGGGCCGTGTGCAACGGGATCCTGGTGTCCCGTACCAGCCGGTCCAGCCGCGAGACCTGGGTCTATGAGCAGTCCGAGCCGATGTCCACCTACCTCGCCACGGTCCAGATCGGCCGCTATGAGTTGTTGGCCCTCGACACTGTCCGGCAGCCATCCCACATTCCCCAGTTCGCCGCGGTTCCGGCCGAGCTTGCGGACGCGGCCCGGACGGGGCTGGCGAAGCAGCCGGAGATGATGCGCACCTTCATCAATTGCTTCGGCCCGTACCCTTTCGCCGAATACACGGCGGTGGTCGCGGGGGACGTCCTGGAAATCCCGCTGGAAGCGCAGAGCCTGTCGATCTTCGGCCCCAACCACCTCAAGCTGGATTGGGAGTCCCAGCGCTTGATTGCGCATGAGCTGTCGCACCAGTGGTTCGGGAACTCGCTCACAGCGGCCTCGTGGCGGGATATCTGGCTGCATGAGGGCTTTGCCTGTTACGCCGAATGGATCTGGTCCGAGGAGTCCGGCGTGTTGACGGTAGCCCGCCGGGCCGCCGCGGCATGGCGGAAGCTCGCCACCAGCAAGCAGGACCTGCTGGTGGGCGACCCCGGCCCGGAGCTGATGTTCGATGACCGGGTGTACAAGCGTGGCGCACTGGCGCTGCATGCCCTGCGCCTGCGGTGCGGTGATTTGGCCTTTTTCTCCCTGCTGCATGACTGGGTGGCACAGAACCGCCATAGTTCCGTGTCGACCCAGCAGTTCATCCTCACGGCCGACCGTGCCACCGGCCTCGATACCGAGTCCCTGCTGCACCCGTGGCTGTACCAGGAGGCCCTGCCGCCGCTCCCGACCGCAGGCTGATCCGTCCGCATCCTGCTCATTGACTCAGGAGCGGCAGCACCTTCCGTGAAACCGGCGCCGCCGCGTGGGACAGTCGCCGTGGTTGTTCGGGGCCTGTGCCACGGCTGGTCAAGCAGCGGTGAACTGGTACCAGTCCGCGGATATGTCTCGGGGCAGCTCCATGTCGGGATCCCATCCTGGGTCTTCCGGGTCCCTTTCCGGTTCAGGTTCCCGGCCTGTGGCGAACCGGTACCATTCCGCGAACGGGTCTGGAGGCGGCTCCATGTCGGGGCACCATCCGGGGTAGACAGGCAGTTCCGAATCAAGCAGATCGTCAGGTGCGTAGCCTGGGAACCCAGTCTCGAACAGACCCCAGTCCGCGCCAGGATCCGGGCTCTTGCCGGTGAGTGGGAGGGTGTCCGGCCAGTGGGGTGGTTCCCAGTCCTGGTGTTCGCTGGGGTAGGTCCGTCCGGTCGGTGAGGTCCAGCCGGGCGGGCTCTCCTTGGTGGCTCCGGCGGGTGTCCAGGCGGTGGTGTGTTTGAGGCGGTGGTGTTTGCGGCACGGCTGGCCAAGGTTGGTGATCCCGGTGGTTCCGCCGTCAGCCCAGGCCAACAAGTGGTCCGCATCGTTGTCGAGCGACGGGTTGTTGCAGTTCGGGAAGGAGCATTTGGCGTCGCGCAGGCGCAGCCATTGCCGCAGGGCCTTGGTGACCCGGTAGCTGGTTCGGCCGATTTCCAGCGGCGCCCCGTCCCGCGGGTCGACCAGGACCCGGTGGAACGAATCCGCACCATCAGCGACCAGGCGGCGGGCCATGGACGGCGGGATCGGCCCGTACCCGTCCAGCATCGCCGGTTCCTCCGTCACCCCCAGCAGCGACATCACCGGGACAGTGACCAGAACCTGCGCCCGCGGCACCGGCACACCAGAACCCACAACACCCACGCTCCCAATGTCCCCGCCGGCAGCGTCATCCGTCCCGCCGGTGTTGTTGCCGGTGTTGTTGCCGGTGTTGCCTCCGAGGAGGAGGGTGGCGGCGACGTCGGCACGGAGCTGGGTGAGGGTCCGTGGCTCGTCCGGGCCCTGCAGCGCCCTTGCCCCGGCGGTGGTCCGGTTCCAGATTCCTGCCACGGTCTCCGCCGGAAGGTACGCGTTGAACCAGGCCATGCCGTCGTTGTCCGGGACGAACTCGACCCGCCGGTCCGCCGTGCACTTTCTGTGGCGGGTTTCGATGCTCACCGGGTGGTGGCGTTCCCGCCACGTGCGGGCCTTGGCACGGAACCGTCCCGGCACGAGTTCCCCGGCCGGGCACCCCCTGGCCGGGTCCGGTACGGCCGGGTCCAAGAAATGCGCCTCCAGCGCCGCCGCCCCCGCGGCGTCCAGATTCGCCGTCTCGTCCACCATAATCCGGGCGTGCTGCCACGAGAACGTCCCGGCACCCAACGCCGCCAAAGTCAGCGGCAGGCGCGCGGTCAACGCCACACACTCACACAGAAACGCCCCGGCCGAACGCTCCGAGACGGTCAGGACACCGGCGACCTCGGCGACCTCCGCCATCTCCTGCGCAGTGCCGGACGCCTCGGGCGCCGCCAACGCCTTGGTTGTGTGCAGGTACTCCGCGGCTACCAGGACCTTCAACGCCGCGCTCTGCGCCTCCACCCGAGCAAGCCCCGCCAAACCGTCCAGGCACGCATCCGCCAGATCCCGCAACGGATCCCCACCCTCCAACGGCCCAGAACCATCCTGAGGAGAACCCACATCGGGAGGACCGCCGGCAGGAAGGCCGGATGGACCCGCGGCGCCCACCGAGGCAGCCAGCGCCGCAGCGGACGCGGCCAAAGCCTCCGCCGCCTCCCGAACCTCCGCACTGAAAACAACCCTGTTTTCCATACCCACATCGTCTCAAGACGCACCGACAAAAAGCCGACCCCAGCCGCCGTCGGGCAGAAACTGGCACCCCCATACCGGGCGCGCTGACTTCATGCGGCACAACACACACGGGGGAAGGCCTACGTGGCCTCCCTGCATCCACAAGGAGATGCGCAGACCGCAGCGTGGCCGCCCAGGGTCGCCGCAGGAATCCGTTTGAACACTGCAGTAGGCTTGCCAAGTCCACGTCGGACAGCGACTCCAGGGGGAACAGGTGGGCTTTGTACTAACCGCCACATTCGTGGCCATTTTCTTTTACATCCTTTATGGGGTCATCCGGGCGGCGACGCGGGACGGAATCATTGCAGCTCGTCAATCCGAAAAGGCCGGGGCAACCACACCTGGCCGTGGAGAGAGCCATAGCGATCCCGCGTAGGCGGCTACCCGACGAAATGCGCCATGGGCGTCTGCACCACGCGTTGGGATGACCGAACCTCGCCCGGCTACGTTCCGCCGAGGACTGCAAGCGCGGCCGCGAATTCGGGCGGCAGGCCCAGTTCCGCCGGATCCAGGTCCATGAGGCGGGTGCTGTCGGGGAAATCCGCGAAGGCTTCAACGGTGGCCGGGTCGGTCCGCAGCCCGGTGCCGTGCGCCTTCAGCAGGGCTTCCTTGCGCGCCCACGCGGAGGCCCGCCAGCTTGGCGCCTGCTCCGGCGGGACGGCGGCGAGCAGTTCCCGCTCCCCCGGAGTCAGGACGACATCGTCGAACCCGGCGAACCCGACGCCGGACATATGTTCCAAGTCGACGCCGACCGCCGCCCCGCTGCCGGCTGCCAGAAGTGCCCAGCCTCGGCTGCGGGAAAGGCTCAGGAAGACGCCGGTGGGCGCGCCGGCCAGCAGATAACCGGGCCGCCCGTGGTCAATCTCAGGTCCCGATCCGCAGTCCGGGCACGCCGAGGCGGCAGTCAGGTCAGAGGGCTGGACCCCAAGAACGACGGCGGCGAAGTCCCGCAGGGCAATCCGGCCGGCCAGGAACTCCCGCCGGGCTGCGGAGTCCCTGATGCCCGCGGCCCGCGAGTGTTCAGCGGCATCAAGGAAGGCCTCCCCGTCCGGTCCGACGTCGGCAAGACGAACGGACCGGACGGTGATCCCGGCCACGGCGAGCGTTCCGCCATACTTTAGCGTTGGACTGCTCCAAAGCGCTCATGGGCCACAGCCACGGCGCCTTCGCGGGCAGCGGAGGCCTCGTCGGCGGTGAGAGTGCGGTCCACGGCCCGGAACCGCAGGCTGAAGGCCAGCGACTTCTTGCCGTCTTCGATGCCCTTGCCGGCGTAGACGTCAAAGAGGGCCACGTCTTCCAGCAGTTCACCCGCACCCTCACGGAGGGCCGCCAGTACTTCTTCCGCCGGGATGTCCTGCGGCACCACCAGGGCCACGTCCTGGGTGGCTACCGGGTACGTGGAGATGTGCCGGGCAACGATCACGTCGGCCGCGGCCTCGAAGAGGGCGTCCGCGTTGAACTCGAGCGCCACCGAACGGGCCGGCATGTCGTGGGCGGCCAGCAGCTTGGGGTGCAGCTCGCCGGCGTAGCCGAGGACCGTTCCCGTGCGGAGCGCCAGCTGGGCGGTCCGCCCCGGGTGGAAGGCCTGGTGTTGGCCCTGGCTGACCACAATGTCCACGCCGAGCACATCGCCGGCGGTCCGGGCGATGTCCAGGGCATCGGCCCAGTCCCACGCCCGGGGCGTGTGGCCGGCTGCGGCCGGTGAATCGTGGCCGGTGAGCACTGCGGCGACGTACAGCGGCTGGTCCGGCACGCCGTCGTACAGTCCGTCCAGCACCTCGTCGCCCGGCCTGACGCCCAGCGGCGGGATGGACGCCGTGCCGAGCGTGTCGCCGGGCAGGAACACGAGGCCGGCCTCGAACAGGGCCAGGTCGCGGAAACCGCGGGAGTGGTTGCGCTTGGCGACCTCGATCAGGCCCGGCAGGATCGAGGTGCGGAGGTAGCCCTGCTCCTCGCTGATCGGGTTGGCGAGCTTGAGGGCCTTGCGCGGCGCCCCTTCCACAGGCACACCGAAGGTGTCGTTGGCGGCCTTGGAGACGAAGGGGTACGCGAGGACCTCGGTGAGGCCGGCGGCGGCCAGGGCCTGCACAAGGCGCCGGCGCTGCTGCTGGGTGCGGGTCAGGCCGCGGCCGGGAGGTGCCACCGGAAGGCTCGCGGGGATCTGGTCGTAACCGACCAGCCGGGCGATCTCCTCGGAGAGGTCCTCCTTGGTTTCCAGGTCGTTCCGCCAGCTCGGGGCAGTGACGGTGTAGCCGGCGTCTGTCACTACGACGACGGCGCCCAGGTCCTCGAGCGAGGTGACCACCTGTTCCTGCGTGAAGTCGATGCCGATCCGTTCCGCGGCGAAGGCCGCCGGGAGCTCGACGGTGACAGTCTCCGGTGCGGTCCCGACGTCGGTCCCGGCCTCATCGGCGGTGCCGCCGGCGAGCTCGACCAGCAGGTCGACCACGCGCTGCGCGGCGGTGCCTGCGACGTGCCAGTCCACGCCGCGTTCGAAGCGCTTGGAGGCTTCGGACGGGAGCTTGTGGCGGCGGCGGGAGCGTGCAATGGACACTTCATCGAAGTGCGCGGCTTCAACAAGGATGTTCGACGTCGAATCGCTCACCTCGGTGGCCGCGCCGCCCATCACGCCGGCAATGCCGATCGCGCCGGAACCGTCGGTGATCAGCAGGTCCTCGACGTCGAGCGTACGGACCTTCTCGTCCAGGGTGGTGATCTTCTCCCCCGCCACGGCCCGGCGGACCACAATGTCGCCCGAGAGCTTGTCGAGGTCGTAGCAGTGCGTGGGCTGCCCGAGCTCGAGCATGACGTAGTTGGAGATGTCCACGGGCAGGGAAATGGAGCGGATCCCCGCGAGCCGGAGCCGGGAGGTCATCCACGGCGGCGTGGGTTTGGTGGCATCCACGCCGCGGACGGTGCGGACCACGAAGCGGTCGCAGCCGGGCTTGCCGTAGATCGGGGCGTCGTCGTTGAGTTTGACGGTGTAGCCGCCGGCAAGTTCCGCGGGCGCCTGGACGTTCGACGCCGGGTCGGTGAAGGACGTGCCGGTGGCGTGGGCGTACTCGCGGGCCACGCCGCGGATCGAGAACGCGTAGCCGCGGTCCGGGGTGACGTTGATTTCGGCGGCCTGGTCGTAGAGGCCCAGCAGGTCCATGGCGTCGGTGCCGACTTCCGGGTCCAGCCCGACCCGGGACAGCACCAGGATGCCGTCGTGGTCCTCGCCGATGCCCAGCTCGCGGACGGAGGCGATCATGCCGGCGGACAGGTGGCCGTACGTCTTCCGCGCGGAGATGTGGAAGTCGCCCGGCAGCACGGCACCCGGAAGGGTGACCACCACCTTGTCGCCTTCCACGAAGTTGTGGGCGCCACAGATGATGCCCTGCACTCCGGACGGGTCGATGCCGTCACCGGTGAGGCGCTGCTGCTGGCCCTCGGGGACCACGCGGACCTGGCACCAGTTGATGGTTTTGCCGTTGGTCTGCGGTTCCTTGACGATGCTGAGGACCTGGCCCACCACGATCGGACCGCGGAGGGTGTCCGTGGGACGGTGCACGGCTTCTTCTTCAAAGCCGACCTTGACCAGGTCCGCCATGACGTCTTCGGCCGTTGCATCGGCCGGTACCTGCGCGAATTCACGCAGCCAGGAAAGTGGGATACGCACTGTTAGATCTCCATCCCGAAGTGCTCGCTGAAACGTACGTCGCCTTCGATCATGTCGCGCATGTCGCCGACCTCGTTGCGGAACATCAGGGTCCGCTCGATGCCCATGCCGAAGGCAAAACCTGAATAAATGTCCGGATCGATGCCGGCGGCGCGGAGCACGTTGGGGTTGACCATGCCGCAGCCGCCCCACTCGATCCAGCTGGGACCGCCCTTGGCCCCCGGGTGCCAGATGTCCAGCTCGGCGGACGGCTCCGTGAAGGGGAAGTAGTTGGGTCGCAGGCGGATCTGGGCCTCGTCGCCGAACATCTGGCGCGCGAAGTGCTCCAAGGTGCCGCGGAGGTCTGCCATGCTGAGCTTCTTGTCGATGGCCAGGCCCTCGAACTGGTGGAACACCGGGGTGTGGGTGGCGTCGAGCTCGTCGGTGCGGAAGACCTTGCCGGGGCACAGCACGTAGATGGGCAGCTCGCGTTCCAGCATGGACCGGACCTGGACCGGGGACGTGTGGGTGCGCATCAGCAGGTGGGCCTCGGGCGGTTCCACGAAGAAGGTGTCCTGCATTTCGCGGGCGGGGTGGTCCGGCTTGAAGTTCAGTGCGTCGAAGTTGAACCACTCGGACTCGACCTCGGGACCCTCGGCGATCTCCCAGCCCATGCCGACGAAGATGTCCGCGACGCGGTCCTGCAGCGTGGACAGCGGGTGGCGTGCGCCGGCACGACGGCGGCGCGGAGCGGCCGTGACGTCGACCGTCTCCTCCACCAGGATGCGGGCGTCGTTCTCTGCTTCGAGCTCCGCCGTGCGGTCCGCGAGCGCCTTGTTGACGCGTCCGCGGGACGCGCCCATCAGCTTGCCGGCGGCGGCCTTCTGGTCTTTCGGCAGCCCGCCGATCTCACGGTTGGCGAGGCTCAGCGCGGACTTCTCGCCGGTGTGCGCGAGCCGCACGGCCTTGAGTTCGTCGAGCGTGGAAGCGGCGGCAATGGCGGCTACGGCCTGGTCTACGGCGGCGGTGATGGCGGCTTCATCCAGGGGATTCGGGACGCCTGCGCCCGGCAAAGTTTCAGTCATCTACTGTTCTTAGCTACGAGTCGGTTCATGCCGACGGGCACGGGACCATCAGGGATGCAGGACCGGCGCGTCGGCAAAGGACAGGGCTCGCCAAAACAGCTGCGGCGGGCACTCGCCTCCAGTCTAGTTGAACGGGCCCACCTGCCTGAACGTGACGGCCCACCCAGGGCAGGCGTGCAGCGGGCCGCGGATTCGTGTCCCGCGGGCGGGTCCCGGGCTAGCATGGCCTCATGACGCCGGGACAGCGGCTGCGGCAGGTGGCCAACGTACTGAACGCAACAACTCCGTTGGGGTTGCTGCTGGCCGGCTGTGCCCGCGCCCCCGTGCAGCGTGGCCCCCGGGGACTGCTGATTGCCACCGGGTACCGCTGGCGGCTGCCCTTCGCCGGGGCCTTCACTGTCGGCAACGTGGTGATTTTCCGCGCCGGGCCCGCGGAAGCCGCGAACAACCCTGTGCTGCTGGGCCACGAGGAGCGCCACTGCACGCAGTACGCCTGGTGCCTTGGACTGCCCTTCCTGCCACTGTATTTCCTCGCCGCCGGCTGGTCCCTGGCCCGTACCGGCAACCCGGGCTCCTGGAACTTCTTCGAACGGCACGCCGGGCTGCAGGCCGGCGGCTACCCCGAGCCCAGGCGGGCCCGCCATGACCGGCCGGACGCTGCCGGCATTCCCCGAGCAGAACGAGGCACACCATGAATGACGACGCCAGGACCATCTCCGTCACCGGTTCCGGCAGTGCGGAAGCCGCGCCGGACCTGCTGACCCTTTCCATCGGCGTTGAATGCCGCCGGGAGGATGTCGGGGCAGCTTACGGCGAGGCGGGCCGCGTCTCCGCGGCCATCGCGGCGGTGCTCCGGGGCCACGGTGTGGCGGACCCGGACATCACGACGTCGGGCCTTAACGTCCGCGCGGAGGTGAACTGGCAGGAGGGGCGGGGCCAGGTGGTGACGGGATACGTCGCGTCCAGCGCGCTGAGCGTCCGGATCAGGGACCTGCAGTCCTCATCCGCGGTCATCGCCGCCGCCGTCGAGGCCGGCGGCAACGACGTCAGGCTCAACGGGCTGGAGCTGGGCTTCGCCGATCCCGCGGCCGTCACCGCCCGCGCCCGCGAGGCCGCCTGGCAGGACGCGCTCACGTCTGCCGGGCACTTCGCGTCCCTTGCCGGCGCCACACTCGGCAAGGTGGTGTCCCTGACGCAGCAGACGGGCTACCCGGCCCCGATCCCGGTGGCGAAGATGCAGCGGGCCGCCGCCGTCGAATCCTTGACCGTGGAGGCGGGCGAAGCCAGCATCAGCGCCACCATCAACGTTGTCTGGGAACTGCTCGGCTGAGGACGCCGGCCGGCAGATCTCCGCTAGTGCGTCGCTCCGGCGGCGATCCTGAGGTCCGCGGTGGTCGCCGAAGCAGTACGGGCGACGACGGCGAGCGCCTCGGCCTGCTGCTCCAGCGGCAGCGCCGGAGCCGAACTACCCGGCGGCAGCTGGCCCGGCTCGTAGGGCACGTGGACAAAGCCTCCCCGGGTGCCGGGCCGAAGCCGCAGGGCGTGCATCAATCCGTAGAAGACGTGGTTGCAGACGTAGGTGCCCGCCGTCTGGGACACCTCGGCGGGGATATCAGCCGCCGTGAGGGCCGCGAGCGCCGCTTTCACCGGAAGGGTGCTGAAATACGCCGCCGGTCCCCCGTGGACCACCGGCTGGTCCACCGGTGCGTTGCCGGCATTGTCCGGAATCCGTGCGTCGTCGCAGTTGATCGCCACCCGTTCCAGCGAGATCCGGGGCCTGCCGCCGGCCTGGCCTGCGCAGATCACCAGCCCGGGACGGTGCTGCTCCAGCGCACTTTCCAGCACGCGGATGGCTTCCCCGAACACGCAGGGCAACTCCACGGCCTGCGCCTCGAAGCCCTCTGCCCGCAACCGGACCGCGGCCTCCTGCGCGGCCAGCCAGGACGGATTGGTGCTGTGGCCGCCGAACGGCTCGAACCCTGTCAGGAGAATCATCGCCCCAGCCTAGCAACGCCCCCCGGCGCCCGCGGCTGCCCGGCAGGCGGCATGGATCGGTCACTGGCGGCGACACTGGACTGCGATGCTGCCCGGGCGCGCGGGCCGCACCCCCAGGAATGAGCCCGCGCCGCCCTTGACTTTGACTCGAACATATATTCGAATGGAGCGATGAGATGGGACGCACAAGCACTGAAGCCAGCGCCCGGAGATTCCGGCCCCACCGGCGGGGCGCCTATTGACGGAACCCCGAACGGCGGGACGCCTATTGACGCGGCCGAAGGCGGCGGAACCTCCGGCCCCGGACTGCCCGCGACGACGGCAGGGCGCACCCAGCCCCCGGCTGCCGATGCGCTGCTGCCCCTGATAGGGCTGGTGCGGTCCGTTTCCACCCCCGAGTTTGCCGGCGTCACTTTCCACGAGGTCACCGCCAAATCGGTGCTCAACAAAGTGGCGGCCGGTTCGCGGATGCCGTTCGAGTGGACCATCAACCCGTACCGCGGCTGCAGCCATGCCTGCGTCTACTGCTTCGCCCGGAAGAGCCATACCTACCTCGACTTCGACGCCGGACTGGACTTTGACAGCCAGGTGGTGGTGAAGATCAACGCCGCGGAGGTCCTCCGCCGGGAACTCGCCAAGCCCTCCTGGCAGCGGCAGCACGTGGCCCTGGGCACCAACACGGACCCCTACCAGCGGGCCGAGGGCCGGTACCGGCTCATGCCCGGCATCATCGGCGCCCTGGCTGATTCCGGCACTCCCCTGTCCATCCTGACCAAGGGCACGCTGCTGGCCCGGGACATTCCGCTCCTGAAACACGCCGCTGCCCAGGTCCCTGTCGGCGTGGGGATCTCGCTGGCCATGACGAACGAGAGCCTCTCCGAAGCCGTGGAGCCCGGAACGCCCGGTCCCCGCGCCCGGCTGAAGCTCATCACCCGGCTCCGGGAGGCAGGGCTGCCCTGCGGGGTGATGGCCATGCCCATCCTGCCGTGGCTGTCCGACAGCGACGAGGCGCTCGATGCTCTTTTCGGCGCCCTGGCCGCGGCGGGAGCCACCGGAGTCACCGCAGGAGCGCTTTACCTCAAGCCCGGAACCCGGGAGTGGTTTATGCAGTGGATTGCCAGGGAGCACCCGCAGCTCGCCGGCAAGTACCGGCGGCTGTACGGCACGGGGTCCTACGCCTCCAAGGAGTACCGGGACTGGCTCGCCGGGCGCATCCGGTATTTCAAGGCCCGGCACGGCTTTTCCGGATCCCATGGTTTCAGCCACCGCGACGTCAACGATCACCCCGGCAGCTTTGAACCGGCGAGTGACCACAACAATACGGGCCACGGCAACACGGACCACGGCAACACGGACCACGGCAGCCTTGACCCCCGGGACGAGGAAGCGCAGTACCCCGCCGGCAGCATCCCCGAACCGGCCGCCTTTCACAGCGCGGCGCGCGAAACAGCAGCGGCCGCGCAGCCCACCCTCTTCTAGAGCGCCTTCACGGCGCCCAGTACCCGGGTGAGCGAGTCCTTGGCGTCGCCGAAGAGGAGCGTGGTCTTCGGGTCGAACAGCAGCTCGTTGTCGATCCCGGCGAAACCCGGACGCATGGACCGTTTGAGGAATACCACCTGCCCGGCCTGGGCCACCTCGAGGATGGGCATCCCGTAGATCGGCGCCCCGGGCGTGCTTTTTGCGGCCGGATTGACCACATCGTTGGCGCCCACCACGAGCACCACGTCGGTGGTGGGGAACTCCGGGTTGGCTTCCTCAAGCTCCTTCAGCGCTTCATAGGGCACGTTGGCCTCCGCGAGGAGGACGTTCATATGGCCTGGCATGCGCCCGGCCACCGGGTGGATGGCAAACACCACGTCCACGCCGCGGGCCGTCAGGGCCGTGGCGAGCTCGGCAATGGTGTGCTGGCCCTGCGCCACGGCCAACCCGTAACCGGGAACAATGACCACGCGCTGCGCATAGCCGAGCTGCACAGCGACGTCCTCGGGGGACGAGGAACGGACCGGCCGGTCGCTCTGGGCGGTTGATCCGGCCGTGGAGCCGCCCCGGAAGGCGCCAAACATGATGCCCGCCACCCCGCGGCCCATTGCGGAGGCCATCACCTTGGTCAGGATGGTGCCGCTGGCCCCGACCAGCGTTCCGGCAACCACCAGCAGCACGTTCCCCAGCACCACGCCGGAGGCCGCGACCGCGAGGCCGGTGAAGGCATTCAGCAGCGAGATCACGATCGGCACGTCGGCCCCGCCGACCGGGAGCACCAGCAGGACTCCGCCCGCCAGGCCGAGCACCAGCAGGGCCAGCGCCCAGCCGGCTGACCCGGTGAGGACCACAACGGCACCGGCGGTGACCGCCCCCAGCACCACAACGCCCATCACCACCGGCATGCCGGGAAAAAGCAGGGGGCGGGTGCTGATGAGTTCCTGCAGCTTCCCGACCGTGACGGCCGAGCCGGCAAAGGACACGGCCCCGACCAGCATGGTGAAGACGACGGCCAGCCGCACCCAGGGATCCGCCGTGTGGCCGAGCTCCAGCACCGCCACGAGGGCGGCGGCTCCGCCGCCCACACCGTTGAACAGCGCCACCAGCTGCGGCATCTGGGTCATCTGCACCCGCCGCGCCACGGGTACTGCCACGGCGGAGCCCAGGGCGATCGCGGCCAGGATCAGCGGGATATTCTCCAGTTCCGCGGAGAGAAACACTGTTGCCACGGCCACGAGGGCACCGGCGGCTCCGATGGCGTTGCCCCGCCGGGCAGTCCGCGGCGAACTCAGCCCCTTCAGCGCGAGGATGAAGCAGACGGACGCCACAAGGTAGAGCAGCGCGGTCCAGCCGGGGCCGAGGATGCTCATGTCCCGTCCTCCCGCGCATCCGTCCGGGGCCGGGCACGCTTGCGGCCGCCGAACATCTCAAGCATCCGGTCGGTCACCACGAATCCGCCCACCAGGTTGGCGGTCGCCAGGACCACGGCGAGGAGCGCGACGGCCAGCAGCCAGGGGTCGGTGGCCTGGCCGGCCACAATGATGGCGCCCACCAGGATGATGCCGTGGATGGCGTTGGCACCGGACATCAGCGGGGTGTGCAGCTTGCTTGTCACTTTGGACACCACTTCGAACCCCACAAAAACGGCGAGTACCACCACCGTCAGCAGCGTGACCGGATCCATCATTTCAGCGCCTTCAGGGCTTCAGCGGTGGGGTCATGACGGACCGTTCCGCCGTGGGTCAGGCAGGCCCCGGCCACCACTTCGTCGTCGAAGTCCGGAACGACGGCGGCGTCCGAAGTCATGAGGGCCAGCAGGTTCGCGACGTTCTTGGCGAACAGCCGGGACGCGTCGGAGGGCATCGCCGAGGCCGCGTCCTGCAGGCCCACCAGGGTCACGGACCCGCCCTCGACGGGCACCTGGAGGTCCCGGCCCGGGACGACTCCTTCGACATTGCCGCCGGATTCTGCCGCGAGGTCGACGACGACCGACCCGGCGCGCATTCCGGCCACCATCTCCCTGGTCACCAGCAAGGGGGCCGCGCGGCCGGGGATGGCCGCCGTCGTGATGAGGACATCCGCGGCCGCGACGTGCGGGGCCAGGAGCGCGCGCTGGCGCAGGGCCCGGTCCTGGCCGAGCTCCCGGGCGTAGCCGCCGGCCCCTTCCGCGGCAGGCCCTTGGGAGTCCAGGTCCAGCCGGATGAACGTGCCGCCCATCGAGGCGACCTCGTCGGCGGAGGCTGCCCGGATGTCGTTGGCAGAGACCCGCGCTCCCAGCCGCTTCGCGGTGCCGATCGCCTGCAGCCCGGCGACCCCGGCCCCCAGCACCAGCACACGGGCGGGCGGAATGGTTCCGGCGGCCGTCATGTACAGCGGAAAGAACCGCGGGTAGCGCAGGGCGGCCTCCAGCACGGCCCGGTAGCCGGACACCAGCGACTGGGAACTGAGCGCATCCATGGACTGGGCCCGCGAAATGCGCGGCACCAGCTCCAGCGCAAACGAGGACACGCCGGCGGCGGCGAGGGCGGCGACGGTTGCCAGTTCGGACGCGGGGGACGCAAATCCGATCGTGATGGTGCCGGGCAGGAGCTCCGCGGCGGCCGCAGGCTCAAGCGGCCGGACATGCAGCAGGATGTTCAGGCTCTCCGGGGCCAGCCGGGAAACGATCGACGCGCCGGCCGCGGCGAAGGCGGCGTCCCCAAACCCGGCCTCGGCGCCGGCGTTGCCCTCAACTGCCACGTCCAGGCCGAGGGCGATGAGCTGCTGCACTGTCTCCGGAGTGGCCGCAACCCGCCTCTCCCCCGCACGCTGCTCCCGCCTGACGCCGACCTGCACGGGCTGCTCCTCTCGATTCGCTTCAGCGTAGCCACATGCGCCGCTCTTTGGCGAGAGGCCCGGCCACAGCGGCCCGGCTCAGCCGTTCAGCGCGCGGCCAAGGCAGCGGCTCCGGAGACCCGGAGGGTGTCAAGCAACGCTTCCACGATCGGCAGGTCAGCCGGGATCCAGGGTAGGCCCAGCACCTCGCCGCGGTTGCGGAGGCTGACCCAGCGCAGCTCATCGTGGTCCTGCAGGGGCCGGGGAACGCCGTCGAGCAGTTCCGCGAACCACACCCGCATCGCGGCGCGCTCGTTGAGCGGCCAGCCGTCGGCGGACCCGCTGTCCAGTTCGGCGCCCAGCCGGACGCTGATGCCGAGCTCTTCCCGCAGCTCCCGGTGCAGGGCCTGTTCTGCGGTCTCGCCGGACTCCACCTTGCCGCCAGGGAACTCCCACATGCCGGCGAAACGGGGCGGCGACGTCCGCCGTGCCACGAGCAGACTGCCGGGGTCGGCCAGGGAATCAAGTACCGCGCCGCCGGCAACGCGTATCAGTCCAGTCACGCACCAAGTCTAGGGGCGGCACCGGTGTAGGGGAGAATGGAAGCGGCGGCCTTCGGCGGGGACCGGAATATCGGAAGCCCCCGCCCCGTTACACACACCAACCCCACACATCAGATTTAACTTGCCGCATTTATCCCGGCCTGGCCCGGGAACGTTCCTGAAAAGCAGACGAATGACAACCACCACCCATGCCCCGGCGGCGCCCAAAACCGGGACCCGCCACCTTGCCCTCGCCATCCTTGCCCTCGCCATGGGCGGATTCGGCATCGGCACCACGGAGTTCACCATGATGGGCCTGCTCAAGGAGGTGGAGCAGGGACTGAACATCAGCACCCCCGAAGCGGGCCACCTGATCTCGGCTTACGCCCTGGGTGTTGTGATCGGAGCCCCGCTGCTGGCCGCCGTCGGCGCAAAAATGCCGCGGAAGTACCTGGCCCTGGGGCTCATGCTGTTCTTCAGCATCGCGAACCTGACGTCCTTCATCGCACCCGACTACGGCACCATGCTGGTGTCCCGCTTCGCCGCCGGCCTGCCGCACGGCGCGTTCTTCGGCGTCGCGGCCGTCATCGCCGCGTCACTGGTTGCACCGACCAAGCGCGGCTGGGCCATTTCCATGGTCATGGCAGGGCTGACCGTCGCCAACGTCATCGGCGTCCCCTTTGGCACCTGGCTGGGCCAGACCTACGGCTGGCGGCTGCTCTTCCTGCTGGTGGGCCTGATCGGCATCCTCACCCTGGTGATGCTGTGGAAATTCGTTCCGTTCCAGAAGCCGCACGCCGATGCGAGCTTCCGCCGCGAACTGGGCGCCCTGAAGCGGCTCCAGGTCTGGCTGGCGATCCTGATCGGCATCGTCGGCTTCGGCGGGTTCTTCGCCACCTACACCTACATCGCCCACACCATGACGTCCGTGGCAGGAATTCCCGCCGCCTGGCTTCCGCTGGTGGTGGCGCTGTACGGGCTGGGCATGGTGGCCGGCAACATTGTGGGCGGCCGGATCGCTGACAAGTCCGTGATGGGCACCATCTACTGGGTTCTGCCGGGCATCGCCGTCGCCCTGGTGGTCTATGCCGTGGCCGTGCACTGGCCCTGGTCCGCCTACGTGATGGTCTTCGTCGTCGGCGCCGCCGGGGCACTCCTGGTCCCCGCGCTGCAGACCCGGCTGCTGGATGCCTCCCCGGACGCACCCTCGCTGGCCTCCTCGCTGAACCACGCCGCCCTCAACGTCGCCAACGCCCTCGGCGCCTTCCTCGGCGGCCTGGTGATCGCCTGGGGCTGGGGTTACGTGGCACCCGCGCTGGTCGGTGCCGTGCTGGCAGTCCTGGGCCTCGGCGTGGCCGCCGTCAGCGGCCTGGTGGAACGCAGGAGGCCGCTCTCCCGCTAGCCGCGGATGCGGCCGCCGGGCACCCGCCGCGGGGCCTGTTTGCAGGCAACGGCGCAGGTCACCGGGCAGGTAACGATTGAGTATTGCTCTGCTGACAAGCAAACCCGCCTATGTTAGCTTGAAGCCATAATCGGGATTCACCATTTGGATGCCGACGAATATGTAGGAGGAGTAATGGGCTTTCTTGGCTGGATCATTCTCGGACTCATAGTAGGTGCAATCGTCAAGGCAGTTATGCCTGGCAGGGTGGGCGGCGGCTGGGTCACCAGCCTCGTGCTCGGCGTTGTCGGCGCAGTCGTCGGCGGCTGGATCGGGGACCTGCTGTTCGGCGGCGGCACCATGGAATTCTGGAATCTCGGTTCCTGGATCATGGCCATTGTCGGTGGCCTGGTGGTTGCCGGCGTGTACGGCGCCATCACAGGACGCAACAAGACCTCATAACTGCACATGTACGACGGCGGGGGCCCACCTTTCGGTGGACCCCCGCCGTACTTTTATGCCCGTACTTTTATGCCCGTACCGTTATGCCCAGCCGGCTGGTCACAGCGGGTAGAGGACTCTGGCGCAGGCAGTGCTGCCGCTAGTCCTGCGCTTTCGCACCGGCCTGCTGCGCCCGGGCGCTGGCATAGAGGCATACGGTCGCCGCGGTCCCGAGGTTGAGGCTTTCGGCGGACCCGTAGACGGGCACGGCCACGCGGTGGTCGGCCACGGCGAGTTCCTCCTCGGACAGGCCCTGCGCCTCGTTGCCGAAAAGCCACGCAGTGGGGCCCTCCAGGGCGTAGTCCGAAACCGCGGATGCCGCCCCCATGCGGCGGGCCGCGTTCTGGTCCTGCAGGACATCGAGGTTCAGCTGGCCGTACCCGTCCGCGGCGAGGACGCCGATGCCGCGCTCCTTGCACCGGGCCGCCACTTCCGCGACGTCGGCGCCCAGCACAACAGGCAGGTGGAACAGCGATCCCGCCGTGGAACGGACCGCCTTGGGGTTGTAGATGTCCACGCTGGCACCGGTCAGGATGACGGCGTCGGCCCCGGCCGCGTCGGCGGCCCGGAGCACGGTGCCGGCATTGCCGGGATCACGGACCTGGCACAGCACGGCAACCAGGGTGGGGCCGGCGTCGAGAACTTCTTCAAGGGTGGCGTCAAGGTGGCGGCACACGGCGACGATGCCCTGCGGGGTCACGGTGTCAGCCATCGCGGCGAGCACGTCGTCCGTGGCGAGGTAGGCGCTGACGCCCTCCGCCAGTGCTTCCAGCTCCGGGTGGCGGTCCAGGCAGGACTCGCTGGCGTAGACCTCAAGAACAATACCGGGCTCCCCCGCGGCAACCCGCTTTTGGTGCAGGGCGAGGGCCTCCCGGACCGCCTGCGGCCCTTCCGCCAGGAACTCGCGGCGCTTTAAACGGGCCGGGCGCCCGGCAAGCTGTGCCACCTTCCTCACCCGATCAGCTCGGGGATTGGAAAGTAGAAAGTCTTGCGGGCGCCCGGATTCGTTCATATAAGAACCTTAGTGGCTTTTACGGCCGGTCCCTGAACGGGGTGTTCCTGAAACTATTTCAGTACTACTCAGCAGCCTTGTCAGCGGCCGGCTTCTTGGCGGCAGCCTTCTTGGCGGCCGGCTTCTTCGCAGCCGATGCAGCTGCAGCCTGGACGGCCGGAGCGGAGGTGTCGGCGGGGAGCGCGTCCTTGGCGATCTTGACCAGCGCGGCGAAAGCGTTGGCGTCGGAGACGGCGAGCTCGGCCAGCATGCGGCGGTCAACCTCGACCTCAGCGGCCTTGAGGCCCTGGATCAGACGGTTGTAGGTCAGGCCGTTGGCGCGGGATGCAGCGTTGATGCGCTGGATCCAGAGGCGACGGAAGTCGCCCTTCTTCTTCTTGCGGTCGCCGTAGCTGTACACAAACGAGTGCAGCAGCTGCTCTTTGGCCTTGCGGTACAGGCGTGAACGCTGTCCACGGTAGCCCTTTGCGCGTTCAAGGATAACCCGGCGCTTCTTGTGGGCGTTGACCGCCCTCTTCACACGTGCCACGTGCGTACTCCTTCGAAAATCTGATCCCAAGCAACTACTGCCGGAACAACCGGCTGGCCTGAGAAGCCTTTGTGGTAGTTGACTGCTGCCAGGACAGCACCAGTCAGAGAACTTGGAACTTAGATGCCGAGCATCTTCCGGATGACCTTGGCGTCGCCCTTGAAGACGATCTTGTCGCCGGCGAGGCGGCGGGTCAGCCGTGAGGACTTGTGCTCGAGGTAGTGGCGGCGGTTGGCCTGCTGGCGGCGCAGCTTGCCGCTGCCGGTCAGCTTGAAGCGCTTCTTAGCACCGCTGTGGGTCTTCATCTTCGGCATGGGAACCGATCTCCTTACGTATCCGCAGACAAGGTCTGCAGTCTTTCGTGCAGCCGCCCCTGCGGGCGGCATGCTGGTTTCTTGCTGCCGGACATTGCTGTCCTGCAGCCCTGAACTAGTTGGTCTTCTTGGTGCCCGGCTTGGCTGCAGCCTTCGGCGCAGCCGGCCGTGCGGCAGGCTTCGGAGCCGCGGGACGCGGAACCGGCTTCGGCGCAGCAACCGGCTTCGGTGCTGCCGCCGGAGCGGCCTTCTCAGCCTCAGGAGCCTTCGCGGCTTCCGGGGCCTTCGCGGCTTCGGGGGCCCTTGCTGCGGCCTTCGGCGCCGCCGGCGCCTTGGCTACTGCCGGCTTGGCAGCAGCCTTGGGGGCTTCGGCCTTCGGAGCAGACTTGGGTGCCTCCTGCTTCGGCGCCTCCTGAACGGGAGCCTCCGTGGCCGGGGATTCCTGAGCGGGCGCTTCCTTAGCCGGGGTTTCCTTGGCAGGGGCTTCCTGAACGGGCGCTTCCTTGGCCGGAGCCTCGGCAGCGGCTGCTTCCGTGTGGACCTCGAACCCGGCCGGCAGAAGATCGGCCAGCGACTGCGTCATCGGGGCATCGCTGCCGGATACGTCGACGCGGCCCGAAGCCTTGGCTTCGTTCTCGGCCTTGGCTTCTGCACGCTGTGTTGCACGGCGGGCCTCGGCCTTGGCTTCTGCCTTGTTCTTCAGGGGACCAACCACCATGACCATGTTGCGGCCATCGATCCGGGGGCTGGACTCAACAACGCCAACTTCGGAGACGTCGTCGGCGAAGCGCTGGAGCAGACGGATGCCCATCTCAGGGCGCTGCTGCTCACGGCCGCGGAACTGGATCATGGCTTTGACCTTGTCACCGGCACCCAGGAAGCGGAGCGCGTGGCCGCGCTTCGTCTCGTAGTCGTGGGTGTCGATCTTCAGGCGGAAGCGGATTTCCTTCAGGACCGTGTTGGTCTGGTTCTTCCGGGCTTCGCGTGCCTTGACGGCGGCTTCGTACTTGTACTTGCCGAAGTCCATCAGCTTGCACACCGGAGGCTTGGCCTGCGGTGCAACTTCAACGAGATCAAGATCGGACTCGGCAGCCAAACGCAGGGCATCCTCAATACGGACAATTCCTACCTGTTCGCCTGCAGGGCCGACCAGCCGCACCTCGGGGACGCGGATACGCTCATTGATTCTTGGCTCGCTAATGTTAAAGCTCCTGTGTTCGTGAGGGGTATTCCACCGGCAAAAAGAGAAGGCCCCCAATTGCCGGAGCAATCGAAGGCCTCGAAGATCGGAACTGCCTGCCTCGAGTGAGGCGGCATGCATCCTTCCGGGCTGGCGCCCGGGAAAATGCCCGACCAGGTACCCGGCAACCTGGCTTCTTGCGAAGCCTCCCGAAGGAGAGCGGCTGACGCGGGTGGGAGAGAACTCCGCTTGCAAACTAAAAGTCGATTCTACAGAAGAAATCCCGTCCGGCGCACCTGCATGACGGGCATGCTGGCTGCTGACGGGCTCCACAACTGCGGTAAGTAACGACAATCAGTCGGTCTGTGACAAGCTTACCAGCATGAGCACAGCAGATAGTAATTCACATGTTTTCGAGCCCGCCGGCTCCCAGGGCGACGTTTCCCAGCAGATCCGCGACATCTCCGAGGTGCCCGCGATCGAGGTCATCACCACCGCCGCCGTGCACCTCATGAGTGCCGCCGCCGTAAAGCTCGGCCTTGCCGCTGAGGAGAACGCCGAGGAGCTCAAGGACCTGGACGAGGCCCGCAAGCTCATCACGGCCCTGGCCGGCCTGGTCACCGCCGCGGCGCCGGAGATCGGTTCCCAGCACGCCGGACCGTTGCGCGACGGGCTGCGGTCCCTGCAGCTGGCTTTCCGGGAAGAATCCATCATTCCGGATGCGCCGGGCAAGGGCCCGGGCGAGAAGTACACCGGACCCGTCAACTAGGCTCTAGCAATTAGGCCCTGCCATCGAGGCACCGGCAGCGCGGGGGGGGGGGG
>NZ_JBQQCH010000015.1:0-40534 GCF_052245515.1 Pseudarthrobacter sp. 1C304
GCAGATTCGGCGCCCGGCCCCGACGGCAGCGGCCCGGAGGGCTTCACGGTCAAGGGCAACGCGTCATCGATGGTCTACCACGACGAATCCAGCCCTGCGTACGAGGAGACCCGCGCCGAGGTCTGGTTCCTCTCCGAAGCCCACGCCGAAGCAGCCGGCTTCCGGCCGCCGCGGCGGACGCGGCAGTAATCCGTGGTGCGGCCCGCCCCTCCGGGCGCCCCTGACGCCGTCGTCCGCTGCCCAGCCGGCCGGTCCGTCAGCAAGCGGCGCGGCATGGCGTGGGCAGCCGCCGTCGGGATCCTGCTGAGCGGCTGCACGTCCACCGGGCCCGACGCACCCGGCGGCACCGCTCCCCCGGCCGGCACGAGTCCCGCGGTACCCGCCCCGGGGGAACCGGGTACCGGGGAGTCCGGTGCCGCGTCCAGGCCGGCCCCGGCAGCACCCACGGTGGCCGGGACCATCGACGCCGAACTGCAGGTGCCGTGGGCCACGGTTTTCCTGCCGGACGGCACGGCCGTGGTCTCCGAGCGCGACCGCGGCCGGCTCCGCACCATCGCACCGGGTTCGGGCGGGCGGGCCGGCACCCTCGGGACGGTTCCCGACGTCGTCCACGGCGGCGAAGGCGGTCTGCTGGGGCTGGCGCTCTCGCCGGACTTCGCCACCGACCGCTACCTTTACGCCTATTTCACCGCAGCCAGCGACAACCGGATTGCGCGGCTGCGCCTTGAGGAGCGGGGCGGGGAGCTCCAGCTCGGGCCCGCCGAGGTCATCTTCACCGGGATCCCCAAGGCCCGCACGCACAACGGCGGGCGGATCCGGTTCGGGCCGGACGGTTATCTCTATGTCGGCACCGGTGACGCCCAGCGCCGGGAGCAGCCGCAGGACCGCGACGCCCTGGGCGGCAAGATCCTGCGCCTCACCGCAGAGGGCCGCCCCGCGCCAGGCAATCCCTTCGGCGACAACCCCGTGTACAGCTTGGGCCACCGCAACGTGCAGGGACTCGCCTGGGACAGCGCGGGACGGCTGTGGGCCAGCGAATTCGGTCCCGACGTCAACGACGAGCTCAACCTGATTGTGCCGGGCGGCAATTACGGCTGGCCGGAAGTAACGGGGGCGCCGCAGCGGGACGGTTTCCTGGACGCCAAGGTGACGTGGCCGTCGACGGCGGATTCCTCCCCCAGCGGACTCGAGATCACCGGGGACACGGCCTACCTGGGTGCCCTCCGCGGCCAGCGCCTGTGGGTTGTTCCCCTCAACGGGGAATTTGCCGGCGATCCTGTGGGCTATTTCACACGCCAGTACGGGCGGATCAGGGACGTCGCACTGGCCCCGGACGGCCGTTTATGGATGCTGAACAACAACAAAAACCCTGATTCTGTGCTGGTTTTGGAGCTGCCCGGGTAGCCCCGGCCCCAGCCGGGGGACCCGATTTCACACTCCGCTCAAACTCGTGTAGAGTTTCATGTCGTTGCGGAGAACAACGCGGGAACAAAAACCCCGCGGAGAACGAAAACAACAGATGCACCTCTAGCTCAACTGGCAGAGCAATTGACTCTTAATCAATGGGTTCCGGGTTCGAGTCCCGGGGGGTGCACCACCAAAGAAAACCCCGTTCTACCGGCCACAAGCCGGCAGGACGGGGTTTTTGGTTTGCCGGCAGACCATGCCGGCGCCCTCCCTTGCCGGAGTGTCAGTGCCTCCCAATAACCGCGCCTGCCCGGCGGACTCGCATAGGATGCTGGTCTACGACCGAGACACCGGCCTCAGGGGGACACATTGACTGCTTCACACACCACGGGCATGCCTCTGGGGGCGGACGGCCGGCCATGACCAGGTCGAAAATCGCCGTGCGACGCACCCAGGGGACCAAACGGCGGCGGCCAAAGAAGCTTCCGGTCTCAGTCGCGGGCCTTCGCTGGGCGCTGGTGCGCAGGCTGCTGGTGGCTGTTCCTGTCGGGCTGTTCCTGGGCGGCATGGTGGCGACGGCGTTCGGTCTGGAGTCGGCCGATCCCGCCACCGAAGCGGCCCTGCTCTACGGCATGGCCTTCTCCACCGCCTCCTTCCTGGCAGTGACCTGGCTGCTGGGGCGCAGCCGGCGGGCGGCCTTTGCCGCGGACGGAGGCGATCCGCGGGCCGCGGGCGTGCTCCTCTTTGGCGTGCTGACCCCCCGCAGGAGGGATTCAGGGCGGCGCAACAACGGTTACGGCGGCGACGGCGGCTACAGCGGCGGCGGAGACAGCTCCGGAGACTGCGGTGGCGGGGACGGCGGAGGCGGCGGCTGCGACTAGGCTCGGCGCCGGACAGCGACCGCCAGCTGGAAATGGATGGGCAGCGCCAGCTGGACCGGGGAGGCGCCGACGGGCTCGTCAAGCAGCTCGTTAATTGAGGTCTGCCCTTCCAGCTCAGCAGTCAGGTCCGTATCCATCCCCTGAGCCTATGCGCAGCCGGTGCCCCGGCCGGTGAAAGACACGGGACGGCACGGATCACGCTCAGGCTGCCCTTCACCGGCCGGCCCAGACGGGCGGATGTGGCGCACAGACCCGCCGCCTTCCTGCCCTAATTGGCCTCGACGGCCAGGCCCGGTTCGTTGGCGGTGACGATTGCCTTCGCTTCCGGGGAGGCGATCTTGTTGGCCAGTTCAAGGACTACTGCCTGCAGCTCCTGCCGGAGCACATCGGGGTCAATCGAGGCGGCGGCCAGCACCGACCGTTCCATGTCCGCGGCCTCAGCAACGGCCTGGCGGCCCTGGTCCGTAAGGGACACCACATGGCTGCGCCGGTCCGAGGCGCTGCGGTGCCGGGAAATATGCCCGTGGGCTTCCAGCCGGCTCAGCGTCTTCCCCATGGTCTGCGCTTGGACACGCACCAGTTGGGCCAGTTGGGCCTGTGTCATAGGGCCGTTGGCGGAGAGCACTTCCATCGCGATGACCCCAGCGTGCGTGAGGCCGATAGCTCCCAATTTCTCGTTCCAGGAGTGTTCAACAAGGCGTGCTGCCGTAGACAAGAGGCGCCCCGTGGGCCAGCGTTCCATATCAGGCATACCAACGAGTATAGCGATGGTCCGATTCGGCGGGCCGCCCGACCCTCACTAGTCTTGAATTCCGCCCCCTGAAACAGCCCTGAGAAGGAGCACACCATGCCCGAACGACTCATCCCCGGCGACCCGGCACCCGCCTTCACCCTGCAGAATTCGGACGGGCGGGAGGTCTCCCTCTCGGATTTCCGCGGCCGCAGCACCGTGGTCTACTTCTACCCGGCGGCCTCCACCCCGGGCTGCACGAAGCAGGCCTGCGATTTCCGGGATTCCCTGGAATCGCTGGAGGGGGCAGGCTACGCGGTGGTGGGCATCTCCCCCGACCCGGTTGAGAAGCTCGCCAAGTTCGCAGCTGCGGAAGGCCTGGCCTTCCCCCTGTTGTCCGATCCGGACCACGCTGTGGCCGAGGCCTACGCGGCCTGGGGCGAGAAGAAGAACTACGGCAAAACCTACGAAGGACTCATCCGGTCCACCGTGGTGGTCGACCCCGAGGGGAAGGTGGCCGTTGCCCAGTACAACGTCCGGGCCACCGGGCATGTCGCCAAGCTCCGCCGGGACCTGAAAATCGACGCTTAGGCACAAAACCCCGGCGGGATGGCCCGTAGACCGTGTTCATCCACTGCGGGTGATGCGGCGGGGCCTCCCGCCGGCTTACAGTCACCAAAGGTCCTGGCCGGGCCGCGCGGGAAGGGATCATCTTGAAACCCTGTCGGTCCGCATGTTGAGGCGCCCGATGGGGGCTGCATGTTTGAACTGATCGCGGAACTTGTGCCGCTGGCGATGGGTATGGCGGCAAGTCCGCTCCCGCTGATCGCCGTGCTGCTGGTGATCCTCTCCCCCGATGGACGGGGCAGGAGCGTCGCCTTTGCTGTGGGCCGCGTCGCAGCGGTCCTGCTGACGGTGGCTGCGGTGGCGGCCCTGTCCGATACTGCGACGCAGGGCGCGGGCGGCAGCCGCGTGGGCGCAGCCATCCGGCTGGTGCTGGGCGTGTTACTGGTGGTCTTGGCGCTCACCAAGCTCCGCTCGCGGCGCCGAAACGCCGCCGAGCCAAAGTCCCCCGCATGGATGCAGGCGCTGGACGGCATGAAGCCGGCAAAGGCCCTGCGCACGGGATTCCTGGTGAGCGCGGTCAATCCGAAAGAGTTGGTCCTGGGTATCGCTGCCGGGGTGGTGATTGGCAGCGCGCACCTCCCCGCGGGCAGGGCTACGGCAGCCCTGCTTGGCTACACCGCGATAGCGACGGTCACCGTTGTGGCGCCGGTGGCGGCGTACCTCCTCTTTGGCGCCCCGGTGCGCCAGGCGCTGGAGCCGGTCCGGGCTTGGCTTGTCCGCTACTACGACATCATCATCGCGGCGGTGCTCGCCATCATTGGCGCCGTCATGATCGGCAAGGGCCTGGCCGGTCTCTAAGCCCGCTTCGACCGGCACGGGCGACGCGAAATGTACAATGGACCCTGGCATGCTCCCGTCACAGCCCAAAGGTCTGCTGGGCGGGCACCGCGCGCGAGTGGTGAAATTGGCAGACACGCAGGATTTAGGTTCCTGTGCCTTCGGGCGTGGGGGTTCAAGTCCCCCCTTGCGCACACAAACAATAGAGTCCCGGTCCTCGGACCGGGGCTCTTTGGTTTAACCGCTGGCACCTTCACAGGAGGTTGCCGGCCGGCCCGAAACCCAGGGCAAAAAAGAATTTCCATCCCTACCCATCCGTTTCCCCTGAGCCGCCGAATACCCAGTGAGACACCAACCAAGGTTGGTGGCCAACAAGTCGGAGAAGAGCCACTGCGGAAATAGTCCGCCGCTGGCAATGATCGGCACAACAAAGGAGAACCGAAATGCAGACCATCAAGCGCACGACTCTTTCCGTTGCAGGAATCGCCGCTGCAGCCATGCTCAGCCTCACTGCCTGCGGAGGATCCACCACCGCGGCACCCGCCTCCTCGGCTCCGGCCGCCACGCCGATGGAATCGAGCATGGCACCGTCGCCGTCCACCAGCTCCGCCGCAGCCATGGATCCGGCCGCCAACCTCGTCGGTGAAGGCTGCGCAGCCTACGCCGCCCAGGTCCCCAGCGGTGCCGGCTCCGTCTCCGGCATGGCACTCGACCCGGTAGCGGTCGCGGCCTCCAACAACCCGATCCTCACCACCCTGACCGCCGCGGTGTCCGGCAAGCTCAACCCGAAGGTGGACCTCGTGGACACCCTCAACGGCAGCGAATTCACGGTGTTCGCACCGACGGATGACGCGTTCGCCAAGATTGACCCCGCCACGATCGAAACGCTGAAGACGGACGATGCCCTGCTCAGCAAGATCCTCACCTACCACGTAGTGCCCGGCAAGATCAGCCCCGATGAGATCGTGGGCACCCACGCCACCGTCCAGGGCGGTTCCGTAACGGTCACCGGTACCAAGGATGCGCTCAAGGTCGACGACGCCAACGTCGTCTGCGGCGGCGTCATGACCGCCAACGCCACTGTCTACATGGTCGATTCCGTTCTGATGCCGAAGTAGGCACCACCGGCCCTCCTGTTGCGGCTCCAGCCTGACTCACTGGACCATGAGGGAGAAGCGAAGGCCCCCACCGCCGGTGGGGGCCTTCGTTTTGCCCTGATACCCCTGGTACCCCATGGACGCAGGCCGCGCACGGCTCACAGCCTGCGCCCGGGACGGTCATCTAGAATGGGGCTGTTCCGCAGCCGGCGGTCCATCCATTCCCCCGAGGTGATTACCGAGTGCCCAGAAGTACAGTGCCCCACCGCGCCGTGAGCCCCCGCCCCCAGCGGGCCGGCGCAGTGCGCCGCATTGCGGCCGGCCTGGCCGTGCTCCTGACGATTCCCCTTGCCGCCTGCACCGGCACCCCCGGCCCCGGCCCGGCCTCCGCAACCGCCTCGGCCAGCCCCACCGACGCCGCCCCCAGCGCCGTCTTCACCTTCGGCACCGCCTCCCAGCCGCTCGGGCTGGACCCGGCCGTGGTGTCCGACATCGAGTCGTACCGGATCACGCGCCAGGTCCTGGAGGGCCTGGTCGGCGTCGACCAGACCACTGGACAGCCCACGCCGCTGCTGGCCACCGAGTGGACCACCAGCGAGGACGGCCGCACGTACACGTTCAAACTCCGGGACGACGTGACGTTCCAGGACGGAACGGCGTTCGACGCCGCAGCCGTCTGCGCCAACTTTGACCGCTGGTTCAACTTCTCGGAGGCGCTGCGGCAGCAGGCTCCGGGAACCACCTTCAAGGGCGTTTTCAAGGCCCACGCCGATCAGGCCTCCCTTTCCATCTACAAAGGATGCGCCGCCGCCGCCCCGGACAACGTCACCATCGAGCTGACCCAGCCCTTCACCGGCTTCCTGCAGGCCCTGACGCTGCCCGCGTTCGCCATCTCCTCGCCGCAGGCCCTTGCGGCCCGCAACGCCGACGAGCTGAACCAGACCCGTGACGGCCAGGCCGTCTCCGCCTACGGGCTCCATCCGGTGGGAACCGGGCCCTACACGTTCAGTTCCTGGGACCCGGGCACCATCACCCTCTCCAGCAACAAGGACTACTGGGGGGACAAAGGCCAGATCGGCACCATCAACTTCGTCACCTATGACCACACCCAGACCCGGATGCAGGCCCTGCTGGACGGCAAGATCGACGCCTACGACGCCGTTACTGTCGGCAACTTCGACCAGCTCGTGAAGCGCGGGAAGCAGATTGTCCAGCGCGACCCGTTCTCCGTCATGTACCTGGGCATGAACCAGGAAGTGCCCGTCCTGCAGAACCTCAAGGTCCGCCAGGCGATCGAGATGGCCCTCGACAAGGACACCCTGATCCGCAGGTTCTTCATTGACAACACGGCCCAGGCCACGCAATTCGTCCCGGCCAAACTCAGCGGCTTCAACAACAACGCCCCCGCCCTGGGGCACAACCCGGACAAGGCCAAGGAACTCCTGGCCGAGGCCGGCTACCAGGGCGAGGAGCTGAAGTTCTATTACCCGCTGAACGTCACCAGGCCGTACCTCCCGACGCCGGAGAAGGTCTACGCTGAAATCAGCAAGCAGCTCACCGCCGTCGGGCTCAACATCAAGCCCGTGCCCGTCGATTGGTCCGAGGGCTACCTGCAGAAAGTCACTTCCCCCGGCGACCACGCCCTCCACCTGCTGGGCTGGAACGGCTCCTACGCCGACCCGGACAACTTCGTGGGCCCGCTCTTCGGCGAGAACACCGGCGAGTTCGGCTATCAGGACCCCCAGGTCTTTTCTAAGATCGCCCGGGCCCGCGGCCTGCCGGACGGCAAGGAGCGGACCGAGGAATACCAGACCATCAACGCCCAGATCGCCGCCACGGTCCCGGCCGTGCCCATCGCCTTTCCGATCTCGGCGCTGGCACTTTCGGACCGCGTGCTGAAGTATCCGGCGTCTCCGGTCCTGAATGAAGTTTTCACAAAGGTCGAGCTAAAGCCTTGACGGGCGGGGCCAATTTCAGTAAGAGGCCCGCGAGGGATATTCTGTGACAGCCAGACCCGCTGCTATCGGAGACTGATTGTGACTTTCATTTCCAAGACCCAACATGCCGACGTCGTCCTGATTGGCGGCGGCATCATGAGCGCCACTCTCGGAGCCTTCCTGAAGCAGCTCGAGCCGAACTGGACCATCTCCCTGTTCGAGAAGCTGGATGAGCCCGGCCTGGAAAGCTCCGGCCCCTGGAACAACGCCGGCACCGGACATGCCGCGCTGTGCGAGCTCAACTACTCCCCCGCAGCCAAAGACGGCTCCGTGGACCCGTCCAAGGCGCTCCTCATCAACGAGCAGTTCCAGCTGTCCCGCCAGTTCTGGTCCCACCTGGTCACGAACGGCATGATCGGCTCCCCCAAGGGCTTCATCAACACCGTGCCGCACATGAGCTTTGTGATCGGCGAGGAAAACACTAAGTTCCTGCGCACCCGCTACGAGGCGCTCAAGCCGAACCCGCTGTTCCGCTCGATGGAATACTCCGAGGACCACGCGCAGATCGCAAAGTGGGCCCCGCTGATCGTCAAGGGACGCGACCCGAAGCAGCGCGTCGCCGCCACCCGCGCCGCGGAAGGGACCGACGTCGACTTCGGTGCCCTGACCCGGGAGCTCACCACGTACCTCGGGAACAACGGCGTGGAGGTCAACTACGGCCACGACGTCACCGGTATCAAGCGTGCCCCCGGCGGCGGCTGGGACCTGGCCATCAAGCACCCCACGTCCGGCGAGCACGGCTCGATCCGTGCGAAGTTCGTCTTCGTCGGCGCCGGCGGCGGCGCACTGCACCTCCTGCAGGCCTCCGGCATCCCGGAAAGCAAGGGCTACGGCGGCTTCCCCGTTTCCGGCCAGTTCTTCCGCTGCACGGACGAGACACTCGCCGCCCAGCACAGCGCCAAAGTCTACGGCCAGGCCTCGGTGGGCGCACCGCCCATGTCGGTTCCGCACCTGGACACGCGGTACGTCAACGGCAAGCGCTCCCTGCTGTTCGGCCCGTACGCCGGCTTCTCCACCAACTTCCTGAAGAACGGCTCCTACCTGGACCTGCCCCTGTCCATCCGGCCCTCCAACATCATTCCGATGCTGGCCGTGGCCAAGGACAACATGGACCTCACCGCCTACCTGGTCAAGGAAGTCGCCAAGCGGCACGGCGCCAAGGTTGAGGCCCTGCGCGAGTACTACCCCGCCGCCCAGGACGGCGACTGGGAACTCATCACCGCCGGCCAGCGTGTACAGATCATCAAGAAGGACCCCAGGAAGGGCGGCGTGCTGCAGTTCGGCACCGAAGTCATCGCCGGCCGCGACGGCTCGATCGGCGCCCTGCTGGGGGCGTCCCCGGGCGCGTCCACGGCGGTACCGATCATGATCGAGCTGCTGCAGAAGTCCTTCCCGAAGCAGTTCAAGGGCTGGCAGTCCAAGTTCAAGGAGATGATGCCCGGTTATGGCGTCAAGCTCAACGAGAACCCGGACCTTGCCGCACAGCTTGAGGCCGACACCGCCAAGGCGCTCCAGCTGGAAACGGTCGACGCCAACCGCCGCTGACGCCGGTCCCGGGGCCGCGGAAGCCTTGATCCCTGCGCTGGTTAGACCCCGTTGAACTTCGTCCGCCGACCCGTCAGGAGACCATAGGATGTTCCGGCTTGCAAAGCTGTCGCTGGCCAACCGGGCCCTGATCGCCCTGGTCACCGTTTTCGCGTCGGTCTTCGGCGTGATCACGATGTCCTCGCTCAAGCAGGAGCTCATCCCGTCCATCGAGTTCCCGCAGATCACAGTCATCACGTCCATGCCCGGGGCCTCCCCGGAAGTGGTGGACAAGCAGGTCAGCGGGCCGCTGGAAACGGCGCTCAACGGCGTAGAGGGCCTGGAGTCGACGTCGTCCACGTCGCGCAACGGCGTCTCCCAGATCAGCATGGTCTTCACCTACGGCTCAAACCTGGACCGTGCCCGGAACCAGATCGACCGGGCCATCTCCAACGCCAAGCGGTCGCTGCCGGACGACGTCCAGCCCCAGGCCATCGCCGGCAGCATCAGCGATTTCCCCATCGTGTTCCTGGCGGTCTCCTCCGACAAGCCGCTGAGCGAACTGAACGCCGACCTGGCCCGGCTCACCGTCCCGCGGCTGCAGAAGCTCGACGGCGTCCGCGGCGCCGAGGTGACGGGCGGGGCCACACAGCACATCAAGATCCTGCCCCGCCCCGAGGCCATGGCGGCCTCCGGCGCGGGCATCCAGTCCATCAGCGAGGCACTGCGGAACAACGGGGCCCTCGTTCCCGCCGGCACCATCGAAGAGCAGGGCAAAACGCTCTCGCTGCAGATCGGCAGCCCGGTGGACTCCCTCGACGCCATCCGGGCACTTCCGCTGGGCGGCACCCGGAACGCTGCAACCATCGGCAGCGTCGCCGACGTCAGCATCGCCGAGGACGCCCGCACCTCCATCACACGGACCAACGGCAAGGAAACCCTGGCCCTGTCCGTCACCAAAAAGCCCGAGGGCGACACCGTGGGCATCTCCCACGCCGTGAAGGACCTCCTGCCGGAACTTGAGGCCGAACTCGGCTCCAACGCGAAGTTCACCCCGATCTTCGACCAGGCGCCGTTCATCGAAAAGTCCATCAAGGACCTCACCACCGAGGGCCTGCTGGGCCTGGGCTTCGCCGTCGGAGTGATCCTGGTGTTCCTGATGTCCGTCCGGGCCACCCTTGTCACGGCAGTCTCCATCCCGCTGTCCCTGCTGATCACCTTCATCGGACTGTCGGCCACGGGCTACTCGCTGAACATCCTGACCCTCGGCGCGCTCACCATCGCGATCGGCCGCGTCGTGGACGACTCGATCGTGGTGATCGAGAACATCAAGCGCCACCTCAGCTACGGCGAGCCGAAGATCACCGCCATCCAGACCTCCATCCGGGAAGTCGCCGGCGCCATCACGGCTTCGACCCTGACCACCGTGGCCGTCTTCCTGCCGATTGCCTTTGTGGCCGGACTGGCCGGCGAACTCTTCCGGCCGTTCGCCCTGACGGTCACCATCGCACTGCTGTCGTCCCTGCTTGTCTCGCTCACCATCGTGCCGGTCCTGGCGTACTGGTTCCTGCGGAACCCGGGCGCCAAGACGGGCGGAGCCCGGGAAGACACAGATGCCGCAGGCCGCGCAGCAACGGCCCGGGAGATTGCCGCGCAGGCCCACGAGGCCGAGCAGCGCACCGTCCTGCAGCGCGGCTACCTGCCGGTGCTGACCAAGACCCAGAAGCACCCGGTAGTGACCCTCATCGCCGCCCTGCTGGTCCTCGGCGGCACCGCCGCCATGACACCGCTGCTGGCTACCGACCTCCTGGGCAACTCCGGTGAGAACAGCATGACCGTCCGGCAGACCCTCCCGTCCGGCACCAGCCTGGCCGACTCCGGCGCCGCTGCGGTCAAGGTAGAGGAAGTCCTGCGGGAAATCGACGGCGTCAAGGACGTCCAGGTCACCACCGGCAACGCCCAGTCCGGATTCTCCGCGCTGCTGTCGGCCGGAGCATCAAGCTCCAGCTTCACTGTGGTGACCGAGGAGAAAGCCGACCAGAGCCAGCTCAAGGACACCGTGCGCAGCGAACTGGCCAGGATCCCCGATTCCGGAAAGATCACCGTGGGCTCCCAGCAGGGCGGCTTCGGCACCTCGTCCACCGTGGACATCACCCTGAAAGCTGCCACCACCGCTGACCTCCGGACGGCCAGCGACACCATGGTCAAGGCCATGGAGGGGGTCCCCGGCGCGTCCGAGGTGGCCACCAACCTGGCCGCCAGCCAGCCCGTGGTCCAGGTCAAAGTGGACCGCGCGAAAGCCGTCGCAGCAGGCCTCAGTGAGGAACAGGTGGCCGGTGTGCTCGCCGCCACCATCAGCCCGGTTCCGGCAGGAACGGTGCGCATCGACACCAACGACTACCCCGTGCGGATCGGCGAAGGCACCCGTTTCAGCAGCATCGACGCCGTCCGGCAGACCAAGCTGCCGACGGCGGCCGGTCCCGTGCCGCTGGTCAGCATCGCCGCCGTCGAACAGGTGGACGTCCCGGTCTCCATCACCGCCAGCAACGGCCAGCGGACCGCCCGAGTGTCCGTGACGCCGTCGGGCTCCAACCTGGGTGCGGTGAGCACCGAAGTGCAGGCCCGGCTCAAGACCGTCCAGCTGCCGGCGGGCGTCACTGCCGAGATCGGCGGCGCCACCACGCAGCAGGCAGAATCCTTCGGGCAGCTGGGCCTCGCCCTGCTGGCAGCCATCGCGATCGTCTACGTGATTATGGTGGCCACCTTCAAATCGCTTATCCAGCCGCTGATCCTGCTGGTCTCGGTGCCGTTCGCGGCGACCGGCGCGATCGGGCTGCTGCTGATCACCGGTGTGCCGCTGGGCCTGCCGGCCCTGATCGGCATGCTGATGCTGGTGGGCATCGTGGTGACCAATGCCATCGTCCTGATCGACCTCATCAACCAGTACCGCCAGCCGCGCAACGGCGAGCCCGGCATGAGTGTGGCCGATGCCATCACACACGGCGCCCGCCAGCGGCTCCGGCCGATCCTCATGACCGCGCTGGCCACCGTGTTCGCGCTGACGCCGATGGCCCTGGGCCTGACCGGCGGCGGCGGGTTCATCTCCCAGCCGCTCGCCATCGTGGTAATCGGCGGCCTGATTTCCTCTACGGCGCTGACCCTGGTGCTGGTTCCGGTGCTGTACCGGCTGGTGGAGGGCCGGCGCGAGCGGAAGGCACTCTCACGTGCGGACGCCGGTCAGGGTCCGGACGCCGGGCAGGCCACCCGCCCCGCGCGGCCGCGCGGCCGCCGGGCAGCTCCGGGGGCCGTCCCAGACAGCTTCCCGGACGACCTCCCCGAGGACGCCGGCGTCCCGACAGGATCCCGATAGCCCGCGGAGCCCTTATCGCCTAACGTCCGGACAGGGCCGACTTGCGCTGGCGGTGCATGGCCCGCTGCTTGCGGTGCCCGCCGTCGGCCTGCTTCCGGTCGGCGGCGGCAGCTTCGAGGCTGCGGTGGCGGGGACCGCCGGGGATGGCGGGGACGCCCTGCCCCCGGGGTGCCGGGACGGTCATCTCACGGGCCGGGTTGCCCGTGAACGTTGCCCCCTCGGGGACGTCCTCGCCCTTCATCAGCATGGCGTCGGCTCCGACGGACGAACCGTCGTGCAGCACCGCCCCGTAGTTGAGCCAGGAATCCACGGCAAGGGTGCAGCCGTTGCCGATCACAACGTAGTCCGACTTGAAGGCGCCGTCCTCCATGGAGTGGCCCTGCACATGCACTCCCTCGTTGAACGTGCAGTCATCGCCGATGGTCACCAGGGTCTTCTCCGGCATGTTCAGGCCGCCGTCGTAGACCCGTTTGCCCATTCGGACGCCGAAGAGCCGCCAAAGCACGGGCTTGAACGGGGTGCCGTTGAAGGCGGGCCCGCCCAGGAGCTTCCAGAGACGTTCGTGCCGCCAGAAGTACGGATCGTAGATGGAGCAGAACTGGGGCTTGAGGCGCCGGAATCCCATGACCGAGCGCTCCACCAGCGCCATGAACAGGATGCGGAACACCATCAGGCCCAGCATGGCGCCGGAGATGGCCAGGACGCCAATGAGATCGTGGCCGGTGACGGCGACGGCGCCCGCCAGGGCTGCGACGAACAGCAGGAACCAGCGCACGGCCAGGTAGAGGAACATGCTGATGATGTTGTGCCGGTTCTTGGACGGCAGGAGCCGCTGCATGGCTTCGGCCTGCTTGAGCTCGTCGAACTGGGCGTCGCGCTGGACGGACCGCGGAATTTCGAAGGCCGGTGAGCCCAGCAGGCCCACGTCCCGCCGGACCGGCCCGTCGATGGGGATCATGACCTTGGTGGCCAGCAGGCAGTTCTCTCCGGCCTGCGCCCCGATCGGAAACGTGATGTTGTTGCCGAGGAAGTTGTGCCCCGCGATCTGGACCTTGGAGAGGCGGAACGAGGTGTTGGTGTAGTCGGCATTCATCATGTTCAGGCCGTCGGACACCATGGTCCCGGTTCCCACGGCGCTGAGGAACGGCGACTCATGGGACAACGTGGGGCCGAAGTTCGAGCCGGTCTGCTGCACCTTGCCCAGGTCCCAGCCGAGGGCCTTCAGGTAGTGCACAATGTACGAGCTGTCGCCGAAGAGATTCTTGTACACCCCGAGGCTCGAGAACCGCATGATGGTCCGGTGCACCGAGAAGTGCCAGCCGTAGAGCGGATACACCACATCGGGTTTGATGAAGCGGTTCAGCACCCGTGGAACGCACAGGGTGAAGAAGAGGCCGGTGAACAGCCCGATGACAAACAGTACAAAGGTCACGGCCATCAGGTCCAGGATGAACGCGGCGGCGCCCAGCTGCAGGTGCCCGGTGTCCAGGTAGGACGGCAGCAGCGCCGCGAGGCCGAGGATGCCGACCGGGAGGACCAGAACCAGGCGGCTGAAGAGCTGGAGCAGGCTGAAGATGACGCGCCGGCGTGTGCTGCAGTTCGCCGCCGGCACACGGAGGTAGTTCGTGGCGGTCCGGACTGCCGGGGAGCCGTGCCAGACTTCACCGGCGGGCACGGCCTGCCAGGACTGGAGCGAGGAGGCGTGCCCGAGCTGGCTGTTGTCCCCCATTGATGCCCCAATGTCGAGGGTGGTCCGCTCCGAGACAAGCACGTTGCTGCCCAGCGTCACGGGACCTTTTTGGATGATGCCGGAGTGGGCCCGGTAGCACATGATCGAGGCATTCTTGTGGATGACGGTGTTGTCACCAATGGTCAGCAGGTCCGGGCAGCCCGGAACCTTCCCGGAGAAATCCACCACTCCCTTGCCGATATGCGCACCGAGCATCTTCAGGTACAGGACATACAGCGGGGAGCCTGCGAACAGCACCAGGGGGTTGGCCCGTGTGAGCGTCTTGACCGCCCAGAACCGGAGGTAGTCAAAGCTCCAGATCCGGATTTCGCCGGGCTTCCAGCGCCCCACCACCACCCATTTGAAGATGATCGGGGTCACGGACAGGATCAGGAACATGGCCGCCCCGAAGCCGACCGCCCGCAGCCACATCTCAAAGAGGTTGGAGCCGCCGGACGCCCATTCATAGCCGAACACCAGCAGCCAGGCGGCGTACATCGTATAGCCCAGGAAGAACAGCAGCTGGACCGCGCCGCAGAGGGCGTACCGGAGGGAGCTGACGCGGTACGGCTCGGCGGGGGGTGCCACGCCGCCCGCCGGAACGGCCGGTTCCAGCACGGTGTCCCGTTGAACGGCGTCGAGGCACTCGGCCAGCTGCCGGACCGTGGGGTGTTTGTAGATGTCCTGCATTGCCGCCGGCGGCAGGTCGGTTTGCTTCCGGATCCGGGCACAGTAGTGCGCCATCAGCAGGGAATCCGCGCCCAGGTCATTGAAGAAGTGCGCGTCCGTGGAGACCTTGTCCAGGCCCAGCACGGCGCCCAGCTGCTCGGCCAGCGCCACTTCGGTGGCAGTGGCCGGGGCGGTGAAGGCCCCGTTGCCGGCAATGCCCAGCCGGTGGGTGGGCCGCGGCAGCCGCTTCCGGTCCACCTTGCCGCTGGCCATCATGGGCATGGACTCCAGTTGTTCGAAATACGCCGGAACCATATACCCGGGGAGCCTGGTGCGGAGCATCTCCCGGATGTCGCGGGCGTCGACGTTCTCCGCGTCCTGCCGGAGGGTGTAATACGCGGCCAGCTCCACGGATCCGCTCTCCGGCGAGAACTTTTCCACCACGCCCTGGGCGATGCCGGGCAGCTGCAGAAGGAAGGATTCGATTTCGGTCAGTTCGATGCGGTAGCCGCGGATCTTGACCTGGGTGTCGATGCGGCCGAAGTATTCGATCTCGCCGTCGGCATTGAACCTGCCCAGGTCGCCGGTGCGGTAGATACGGCCGGACGGGTTGTTGCCGATACCGAGAAAATCCGGGATAAAGGCCTGCTCCGTCAGATCGGGGCGGTTGACGTAGCCGCGGGCCAGCCCCACCCCGGCCAGGCCGATCTCCCCCGACTCTCCGGGGGGCAGGGCGCGGCTTCCGTCGGGGTCCAGGATGACGGCCGTGTAGGTGGGCAGGGGCACGCCGAGCGAGACGGGCCTGTCGGGGTCCAGGAGAGCCCAGGTCGCGGTGACTGTGGCCTCGGTGGGCCCGTAGACATTCAGGAAGCGCCGGCCGGGGCGATGCCACCGCATCACAAGGTCCCTGGGGCACGCCTCGCCGGACACCAGCAGGAACCGCAGGCCCGGAAGGTCCTCATCGATGGTCGCCAGCAGCGTCGGAACACAGCACAGAGCGGAGATGTTCTTTTCCTGCAGGTACTCCGCGAGGTCGGCCCCGAGCAGGCTGGGGCCGCCCGGCTTGGGCACCAGGGTGGCACCGGCCATCCAGGAGACCCAGATTTCCTCGACGGAGAAGTCGAAGGCGATGGTCATGCCCTGATAGACGCGGTCCGTCTGCTCGATGCCGTAGATATCGGAGGCCACCCGGACGAAGTTGCAGATGCTGGCATGCTCCACTGCCACGCCTTTGGGCCGGCCGGTGGAACCGGAGGTATAGATGATGTAGGCCAGCTCATCGGCGGTCCCGCCCATGTCCGCACCGTCCATGCGTCCGGGGTCCTGGGCGTCCACGTGCGGCTGCTCCACGTCAAGGCAGACCGTCTGGGCCGCAACCTCGGGCAGAAGGTCCGTCAGGCGCGACAGTGACAGCACCATCGCCACGTCAGCGTCCTCGACGATGTACTTCAGGCGGTCCGGGGGGAACGCCGGGTCCAGCGGCACATAGGCGGCGTGGATCTTCAGCACCGCGAGCATCGCCACGTAGGCGCGCCACGGCTCGTCGAACAGGAGGGCGATGCGGTCCCCGGGCCGGGCGCCGCGTTCAAGGAGGCGGCGCGCCAGCTGGTTGGCCCGGGCATCCAGCTCCAGGTAGCTCAGGGCTATGTCCCCCGCATCCACGGCGAGCTGGCCGCCCAGGCCTTGTTCCCGCAACAGGTCGCACCGGTCCTCAAAGAGCTGGTCCAGCCGTTCGCCTTCCTGCCAGCGTGCGGCCTGGTCCGGAGCCTCCGACGTCAGGATTGTCCCCTCGGCAGCGCCGCCGTCCGAGGACATCCTGCCGCGCAGCTCCGCCGGGGCGGTGGCGCCGGTGCGCACCCTCACCTTCTTGCTCATACTGTCTCCTTCGGGTGACGCGGGGTGCCGCAGGCAGGCTGCTGGTTTTCGTGGCGGACCGGGCGCTGCGGCTGTTGCAGGGGAATCGGGGTAGGCACGGCGCTCAGCCGCCGCGGGAGGCGTGGCTCGTTGCCAGGCCGGGGAGCTTGTGGCCCCAGCGGGGGCCGCCGTCCAGGTCCCGCTCGTGGTGCGACGCCGGGCGCTGCTGAGCTTCGTCGACGGCGGCAGGCGCCATGCCGAACGCCTGCCTGACCGCGCGCTCGGCATCGGCCAGCCGGTCGTCGCTGGTGATGGCAGCAACGCAGGTCTCCGAAATTTCCACCAGGTCCAGGCCGATCCCGGCCTCGTACAGCGTCCTCAGGAACGTGCAGAAAACTTCCGGCGAGGACCGCATGCCGACGCCGGTGACGGACACCTTGCCCACCTGGCCGCCGTGCCGCAGGCTCTGGAACCCGATGGTCCGCTGTGCGTCGCCCAGCACGGCGAGCGCCGGAGGGGCCTGCGTTGCCGGGACAATGAGGGCGACGTCGTACCGGGACGATCCTGTGGCGGCCGCGTTTTGGACGATGGTCTGGACGCTCACCCCCGAATGGGACAGCACCTGGAACATGCGGGCGATGCTGTCCGGCCGGTCGGGAACACCGATCACAGTGACTTTTGCGGCCGAGTTGACGCCCGCCACGCCGGTGACCACGGGCTGCTCCCGCACCGGCTTCCGGAACGGGTGTCGGTCAAGGCCGGGCAGGATCAGCGTCCCCAGGTCCGGCACGAACGAGGACCGTACGTGGATCGGGATGCCGAAACGCCGGGCGTATTCCACGCAACGCAGGTGCAGGACCTTGCAGCCGGACGCCGCGAATTCCAGCATGATCTCGCTGGAGAGCACCCCCAGTTTGCGTGCCTTCGGAACAATCCGGGGGTCCGCGGTATAGACACCGTCCACGTCAGTGTAGATCTCGCAGATGCCCGCACCGAGTGCCGCCGCCAGCGCCACCGCGGTGAGGTCGGAGCCGCCCCGCCCGAGGGTGGTCACCTTCTTCCCCTTTTTCGTCCTCCCCTGGAACCCGGCAACGATGGGGACTTCGCCGCGGGCCAGCGCGGCGCGGATGCGGTCCGGCCGGACGTCGGTAATCTGCGCCTTGCCGTGGACGTCGTCGGTGATCAGGCCCGCCATGCTGCCCGTAAAGGTGACCGGCGCCTGGTCCCGGTCCGCGAGGGCGATGGCCAGCAGCGCCGAGGACACCAGTTCGCCGGTGCTCAGGAGGGCATCGAGGTCGCCGGGGCGCGGCCGGGACGAAACGGCCGCGGCCAGGTCGCAGAGCTCGTCGGTGGTGTCCCCCATGGCGGATACCACCGCAACCACCTGGAACCCGTTTTCGCGGGTGGTGGCGATCCGTTCGGCCGCACGCAGGATGCCGGAGGGGTCCGCGAGGGACGATCCTCCGAACTTCTGCACGATGACGCTCCCCTGGGCCATCGCCTTGCCCCACTCGTCTAGCACGACGGGTATCCATCCTGATTGGCCGCTGTTGCCTGTTGGGTGCTCATTTGCCGTTCCTCATACCTGATCGGTCACGTGTCGCCGGATGTCTCCCTTTGTGCCGGCCCCTAGGCGATGGACTTCTCCGCGATTTTCCCGCCGGTCACGGATTCGGCGGCGTCAGCCAGGATGTCGAGGCCCCTCTGCAGTTCCCCGGCCTCGATGGTCAGCGCAGGCATGGTCTTGATGACCTCGCCGTCAGGCCCGGATGTCTCCACCAGCAGGCCGCGTTCGAACGATTCAGCGGCGATCCTCCCTGCCACCTCGTGGTCCGGGTAGTAGATACCCGTCAGCAAGCCCCGGCCCCGGACGCGGGCACCCTCGGTCCGGGCTGCGATCTGCGCCAGGCCGTCGTGCAGCTGGGATGCAAGCCCCGCGACCTGCAATTCAAAGCTGCGGTCCTGCCAGTAGCGCTCCAGGGCGGCAGTACCCGTTACGAACGCCGGATTGTGGCCGCGGAACGTCCCGTTGTGCTCGCCGGGCTTCCAGATGTCCAGTTCCGGCTTGAAGAGTGTCAGGGACAACGGCAGGCCGAATCCCGAAATGGACTTGGACAGGCAGACGATGTCGGGGGTGATCCCGGCTTCCTCGAAACTGAAGAACGTACCGGTGCGTCCGCAGCCGGCCTGGACATCATCCACAATCAGCAGGATCCCGTGCTGGCGGCACAGTTCGGCCAGGCCCTGGAGCCAGGAAGCGCGGGCGGCCCTGAGCCCGCCCTCCCCCTGGACCGTTTCGACAATGACCGCGGCGGGCCGGTCCACGCCCGAACCGCTGTCCTCCAGCGCGTGGCGGAGCCAGAGGAAATCCGGTGTCTGTCCGTCGAAGAAGCCGTCGTAGGGCATGCTGGAGGTGTTGGTCAGCGGAACTCCGGCGCCCTGCCGCTTCATGGAGTTGCCCGTCACGGCCAGCGAGCCGAGGGTCATGCCGTGGAAGGCATTCGTAAAGCTAAGGACATGGGTCCTGCCGGTGACTTTCCGGGCCAGCTTCAGGGCGGCTTCCACCGAGTTGGTCCCCGTGGGGCCCGGGAACATGACTTTATAGTCAAACCTGCGGGGTTTCAGGATCAGCTCATGGAAGGTTTCCAGGAAACGCCGTTTGGCGGTTGTTTTCATATCCAGTGAATGGACGATCGCGCCGGAGAGAAGGTATTCCACGAGCGGCCGCAGCAGATCCGGATTGTTGTGTCCGTAGTTCAGCGCCCCCGCCCCGGAGAAAAAATCCAGATAGTCCTTGCCGTCTTCGCTGTACAGCGTGCTGCCCGCCGCGCGGTCAAAAACGGTGTCCCAGCTTCGGCAGTAGGTGCGGACCTCTGATTCCAGGGTTTCAAATATATCCATCGGTAGCTTTCCTTCGTTCTATTCCCCGGCCCAGTTACGGCTCAGACATCCGGAAAACGGCCACTGCGGAGCGAATTACCTCGTCGTAAAGCGCAATCAAAAGAGTGACCGGTGATAACTCCAAACTATGGAAGGCCGGTATCCAATGGATCCGTAGGCCGTACTCGAAATCTCGACCCGTATCCGGCAGGCTCTACTTAGCTGTACTTATAAAAGTGCTTGTCAGGGTCAAGTAGTCCATGGACCGGGACCTGCAGAACGCAGTCCGGCCGGGCAGCGCCGTTCAGTTTCCGGGCGCAAGGGCGTACGAGGCGGTGGCGTAGGCCAGGGCGGCGGACATCTCCTTGAGCAGGTCGGTGTTGGTGTTGCCGATGGTGTCGCACGCCTTGTGGTAGCAGGGATCCAGGACCTTGCCGCTGGTCCCGCCGAAGGACTGCACCTGGGCCTTGGTCTTCTTCTCGACGTCGCCGCTGAACAGCCCTCCGACAGGAATTCCGGCCTGCAGGAACGGCTCGTAGTCAGAGCCGCCGTCAAAGACCGTGGCCTCTGCAGCCAGCGAGTTCTCCTCGAAAAACCGGAAGAACAGTTGCTCTATGGCCTTCGAACCCGACGGGCCGGCGTCGCCGAAGTCGGAGCCGTCGCCGTCGTGGATGGACCGCACGCCGTTCGGGGAGGCGAGCATGTCGACATTCAGGTTCGCTGCAGTCCGGTTCTTTTCAGCTTTGCTCAGCTCGTCGACGTAGTGCTGGGAGCCGTAAAGCCCGTCCTCCTCGCCGCCCCAGAACGCAAAGACCACCCGGTTGGCCGGGGTGATCCCGCTTTCCTTCAGCCATTTGGCGGTCTCCAGGATGGCCGCGACGCCGCTGGCGTTGTCGTTGATGCCCGGGCCCTTGCGGACGGAATCCAGGTGGCCGCCCACCACCACCGTGCGGGCGGCGGTGCCTCCGGTCTCGGCGAGGATGTTGAAGCTTTCCACCTTTTTCCGGTTCTTACCCTCGGCCCGGAATGAAAACGTCTGCCGGACCGGCGTGTACCCGGCCGCGCGCAGCTGCTCCTCGACGTAGCGGCCGGACTCCTCGTACCCCGGGGTCCCGGAGGCACGATTGCCGTCATTGTCGTCCGCGATCTTCTGCAGTGCCTCCAGATGGCCCACCAGATCGCGGCTCTTGAAGGCCTCCAGCACCGCCCGCGCGTCCACGCCGGAGGCCGGCTCGAGGCGGGAGGCAGTGCACCCCGACACCAGGAAACACAGCACCAGCAAAAGTGCTGCGGCGATCCGTCCGTGCCTTTTCATCATGCGGGCATCCTCCAGGGTTCGAAGATAACGTCCGCGCCGGGGAAGGGAAAGAGCCGTCACCCCGCCGATGGCCCCCGGCAGATGCTTCGCGGCAGGTGCATCCGGGCGGGAATATCCGGACCCGGCGCACGTTATACAGGGCGATAGATGCAAATGCATGTAAATCGGCTATAGTAGAAACAGCACCCGGAAGTCTCCGGCCACGGAAAGGCACACCATGCAGATCGGCGTATTCAGCGTCAGCGACATCACCACCGACCCCACCACGGGCCGCACCCCCACGGAACACGAGCGGATCAAGGCGTCCGTGGCGATCGCCAAAAAAGTCGAAGAGATCGGCATGGACGTCTACGCCCTCGGCGAGCACCACAACCGGCCGTTCTTCTCCTCCTCCCCCACCACCACCCTGGCGTACATCGCGGCCCAGACCGAGCGCATCATCCTCTCCACGGCCACCACGCTGATCACCACCAACGATCCCGTGAAGATCGCCGAGGACTTCGCAATGCTCCAGCACCTGGCCGACGGCCGCGTGGACCTGGTCCTGGGCCGCGGCAACACCGCCCCTGTCTACCCCTGGTTCGGCAAGAACATCCAGGACGGGATCGAGCTCGCGATCGAGAACTACTCCCTGCTGCGCCGCCTCTGGGACGAGGACACCGTCAACTGGTCCGGCAAGCACCGCACCCCGCTGCAGAACTTCACGTCCACCCCGCGCCCGCTCGACGGCGTCGCCCCCTTTGTATGGCACGGTTCCATCCGCACCCCGCAGATCGCGGAAGTGGCCGCCTACTACGGTGACGGGTTCTTCGCGAACAACATCTTCTGGCCCAAGGAGCACTACCAGCAGTTGATCGGGCTGTACCGCGAACGCTACGAGCACTACGGCCACGGCGCAGCGGATCAGGCCATCGTGGGCCTCGGCGGCCAGTTCTTCATGCGGAAGAACTCGCAGGACGCGGTCAAGGAGTTCCGCCCCTATTTCGACAACGCCCCGGTGTACGGCCACGGCCCGTCACTGGAGGATTTCACCGCGCAGACCCCGCTGACCGTCGGCAGCCCGCAGGAAGTCATCGAGAAGACGCTCACGTTCCGGGAGTACTTCGGCGACTACCAGCGCCAGCTGTTCCTGATCGACCACGCAGGACTACCGCTGAAGACCGTCCTGGAGCAGCTGGACCTGTTCGGCGAGGAGGTCCTTCCCGTCCTGCGCAAGGAATACGCCGAGAAGACTCCCGCCCACATCCCCGAACCGCCCACCCACGCCGGCCGCGTCGCGGCGTCGGTCGCCGCAGCAGGGCAGTCCGCCAGCCAGCCCGCCGGCGCCGCCGGTCTTAAGAGGGCGTGATGTCCGCCCGGACCGAATCGCCGGTGCGCCTGGCCGCGGAGACCTGGGAGTCCCTGTTCCGCGCCCAGGTGGCGGTGATGCGCCGCCTGGGCGCAGGGCCGGCGTTCAAGAACCTCGCGGTCAACGAATACGACGTGCTGTTCACGCTTTCCCGCTGCCCGTCCGGCTGGCTCCGCCAGAACGAACTGAACGACCATGTGCTGCTGAGCCAGTCCAGCCTGAGCCGGCTCGTGGAGCGGCTCGAAAAGCGCGGCCTCGTGGAGCGGATGCCGGCACCTGACGACGGCCGCGGCGTCCTGGTCCGGCTCACCGAAGCCGGCCGGGAGCTGCAGAAGGACATCGGCCGGGAGCATGTCCGCGACATCGCGGCCTTGGTGGGCCCGGCACTGACTGCGGCCGAGCAGCAGGAGCTCCTGCGCCTGACGGAAAAGCTGCGCGCCTCGGTGGCGTCCCGCTGAGGCGCGCAGCTTCCCGGAGTCGGCGGACGGCCCCCTAGGAGACCTGTAGCCCGCCGTTGATGTCATAGGTGGCCGCGGTGATGAAGCCGGCATCCTCCCCCAGCAGGAACGCCATGAGAGCGGCCATCTCTGTGACCGTGCCCACTCGGCCCACCAGGATGTCCTTGGACATTTCCTGCTTCCGTTCTTCGGTGAGGGTGCCGCCCATGATGTCAGTGTCCACAGGCCCGGGCGCGATGCAGTTCACAGTGATTCCATGCTCACCCATCTCACGCGCCAGGGCGCGGGTGAAGCCAATGATGCCGGCCTTGGCCGCGCTGTACGCAACCTTCGAATAGGTGCCGCCGCCGCGCTGGGCGGAGATGGACGAAATGCTGACCACCCGGCCGATCTTCCGGTCAATCATGCCGCCCAGCACACGCTGGGTGACCAGGAACGTCCCGGTCATGTTGATCGCGAAAACCCGCTCCCAGCCCTGCTTGGTTTCTTCCATAAAGGTGCGTGGCGAGCTGATGCCGGCAATGTTTGCCAGGCCCACAATGGGCGGCAGTTCCGCCTCGACACGGCTGATGGCGGCGTCGATGGAGTCCTCGTCGGAGACGTCTGCCTGCAGGCCCAGAGCCCGCACCCCGTGCTTCGCCTCAATCTCCTTGGCCGCCAGCGAGGCTGCTTCGCCGTCGATGTCCAGGATGGCGATATGCCATCCGTCGCGGGCCAGCCGGTCCGCCGTGGCGCGCCCGATCCCGCGCTCGGAGGCGGCTCCGGTGAGGACCGCGGTGCGTTCGGCGGGAAATACTTGGGTCTCGGTCATGCTGGCTCAACTCCTGTGTTGGTTTCCTGGTTGCTGATAAAGCGTTCGTAGTCGTCGTAGGTCTGGTTGATGTGTGCTTCCATCGCCTTGCGGGCCTTTTCCGGGTCCTTCGTGGCAATCGCCGCCAGGACCAGCCGGTGGTGCACCAGGGCATGGCGCTGCACTTCGGGGAACGCCGAAGTCTCCCGGCGGGCGGTATAGAGCAGCTGGCCGAGCTGGCCAAGGAGCGCCGGAAGGAACGGGTTGCCTGAGGCCCGGAAGACGGCGTTGTGGAAGGCAAGGTCGGCGAGGGTCACGGCGTCGAGATCCCGGGCCTCATGCGCCTTTTCCAGGTCCGAGATCGACGCTTCCATGACCGCCAGATGCTCGGTCGTGGCGTGCCGGGCGGCCAGTTCGGCGGCGCCGGTTTCCACCATGCGCCGTACCTCGAGAAGCCTCAAGGCCACCTCCCCGATGCCGGCGCCGCGGGCCGCGGCGCGGAAAATGGCCTCGAGCCCGGTCCACTCCTCCGGGGGATTCACCACCGTGCCCAGTCCGCGCCGCACTGTCACGATGTTTTGGGCCTGAAGCATTTTTAGCGCCTCGCGAACCGTCAGCCGGCTGACGTCAGAGGTTCTGGCGATCTCCGATTCCGCCGGCAGCGACGTATGCGGGGGGATGGCTCCGGAGAGAATGCGTTCCAGGATATCCGCGAACACTGCATCCGCGAGAGTCTGGCGGGCCATCGGTTTCCCCTCACAGCTTGTCAGATGTCTTACGTCCCGTTAGTGTGGCACCCGTCACTCGATGGAGTCAATTCCGCAAGCCACCTGGCGCCTGTCGAGGAACGGCCGGGCACAGAGCCCGTGCCCCTGCACCCCCAAGGAGTAAATCAACGTGGATCTACAACTACTACTGGCGCTGGTCCTGGGCATCGCGACAATCGTCGTGCTGGTCCTTCGCACCCGGCTTGACGCGTTCGTGGCGCTGCTCATCGCCGCTCTCGTGACCGGCCTCGTTGCGGGCCAGTCCCCCCTCGACATCGTCAAAGCAATCACGACCGGTTTCGGCAACACCCTCTCCTCGATCGGCATCGTGATCGGTCTTGGCGTGGCCATCGGAAAGATCCTCGAAGTCTCCGGCGCCGCCAACGCACTGGCGCTGTCTTTCCTCCGGCTCTTCGGCAAGGGCCGGGAGCCGTGGGCGATGGGCACCGTCGGCGCGCTGGTTTCCATCCCCGTCTTCTGCGACTCGGGCTATGTCATCATGAACCCGCTGGCCCGTTCGATCGCACGGGTCAAGCGCGCCGGCTACGTGACGCTGGCCCTGGCATTGGGCGCAGGCATGACCCTGACGCACCACCTGGTGCCGCCGACGCCGGGCCCGCTCGCCGTCAGTGGCCTGCTGGGTGCGGACCTCGGCGCCGTCATCGTCACCGGCCTGGTATTCACCGTCCTCCTGCTCCCGGTTGTGGTGGCGTATGCGAAGTGGATGGGGCCCAAGCTGGAGAGTTCCGTCTCCGCGGAGGTCCGCGAGGCTGTTTACGGCCGGGCCGCGCTGGTCGGTGCAACCGAAGGAGCGCGCCACGGCGCCGCGGGGACGATCACCGCTGACCATGATGACGCCCCCGCGGCCGGAGACCTTCCCGACGGCCCTGAAGCTGAACTCGGCACCCCGCCGGCAGGCGCCAAACCGCACCGCGTCGGAGCGTTTGTTGCCTCCCTGCCCCTGCTGGTCCCGCTGTTCCTCATCGTCCTCAACACGGTCACGGGCGCCATCGACCAGAACGCGCAGGGCGTGGTCGGTGGAAAGTACGAGCCGTCCGGCTGGGTTGTGCCCTTCGCGTTCATTGGCAACCCGGTGATCGCCCTGATCATTGGCGTCCTGCTGGCCGTCTACGTCCTGCTGCCGCGGTGGACGCCGCGTACCAAGGTCCAGGGCTGGTTTGCCGATGCGGCCGCCTCTGCCGGCCTCATCCTGCTGATCACCGGCGCGGGCGGTGCGCTGGGCCAGGTGCTGCGCAGCTCCGGCGTCGGTGATGCGCTGGCGGAGGCCATCGCCGCCACGCCGCTGCCGGCTTTCCTGGTTCCCTTCCTGGTCGCCACTCTCGTACGGCTTGCCCAGGGGTCGGGTACCGTGGCAATGATCACGGCTGCCTCCGTCACGGCACCGCTGGTGGGCACGCTTGGCATCGATCCGCTGGTGGCTGCCATGGCCTGCACCGCCGGGTCCATGATCCTTAGCTACTTCAACGACTCCTACTTCTGGGTGGTCACCCGGTTCACGGGGCTCGAAGGCACCGCGGCCCTCCGGGGCTGGTCGGGCATCACCACTGCGGTCTGGGCGGGATCCATTCCGCTGCTGTTCATCCTCAGCCTCGTCATGGGCTAAAACCGCGCAAGCAGCAGAACGCCCGGCCCGGGATGTCCCGGGCCGGGCGTTCTGCGTGGCCGTCTGACCCGTGCGAGCAACGGGCACCGCGCCGGCTAGCGCAGGGCGACGAGCTTCGCCGGATCCTCGTCCGGCAGGTCGCCGTCGACGACGGCGGTCACCTGCAGCTGCGTCAGGGACAGGCTGCCGCCCACCGTCGACAGGAACGCGGTATCCGAGGAGTCCCGGCCCGCCGTGATCCGCAGCATGGCCTCCCGCGGCGCCAGGCCGGTGGGGTCAATGACGTGCCAGGCTCCGTTGATGTGTGCCTCCGCCACGGCGTGGAAGTCCATCGGGTTCAGTCCCGGGGCGTACACGGCGGCCAGCCGCGCCGGGACGTTCTTGGCGCGCAGCAGGGAGATGGCCAGGTGGGCAAAGTCGCGGCAGACCCCGCGCCGGTGCAGCAGCGTCTCGACGGCGCCGTCGGTCCCGCGTGAGGATCCGCTGATGTAGCGGAGTTCGCTGGAAACCCAGCCGCGCACGGCGTTCACCAGCTCTTCGCCCTGCAGCCCGCCGAACTCCGCGTAGGCGGTGGGCAGCAGCCGGTCCGACTCGGCGTAGCGGCTGGGCCGGACGTAACGGATGAGCTCCATCAGCCCGGGTTCCTCCGGGACCGCGAACCCGGAGACCTCGGCCGAATACTCCACCAGCACTTCGGTGGGCTCGGCGAATTCCATGTAGTGGAAGCGTCCGCCGTGGTGGTCCGAGAGCTCGGTCAGCGGCACGTCCTCGCCGCCGGCCGTCACCGACAGGGACTCCACAAAGCTGCTGTAGCCGGGATTCCGCGCCACGGACACCGCCAGGGCGACCTTGGTGTCGGCCACTGTCTTGAAGGCCAGGCGGGCGGCTACAGAGCGGTGCATGTATCTCCGGGGGTGTGGGTTTACGGCGGATGGTGCCGGCACCGCCGTCCCGGGATGGTGGGGCGGCGCGTTACTGGTCTTTGATCTCCAGAGACATTAGCATCCGCTGGACGTTGGCAAATTCGGGGCTTTCGTTGACATAGGCGGCCGCCTCCGCAAGGGTGTCAAAGGCCTTGGCCGGCGCGACTTTCTGGTCCGTGGCGAACGCCCTCAGCTCCGTCAGGTCACCGAAGGCGTAGTCCCCTTTGCCGTCGGGGCCCCGCACCAGGTTCTGCAGCGCGCAGGACTTGCCGTCCGTGCCGCCCACCACGTTGGTGATGCCGTAGGAGCCGAAGAACTTGTACCCCTGGATGACCCGGAAAACTACTCGCGGATCGATGGTGCCCTCGCCGCCGCGATGCGGCAGTTCCACGGGGACGCTGCTGACCACCACGTAGGGTTTCGCGGCGTCGTCCGCGCAGTCCGCCGCCGGCCGGGGCTGCAGCCCGGTCTGCAGGGTAGCGAGGTAGCCGCCGTCGGCGTCCTTCACCTCGATCTTGAGCGCGCCGGGCAGGGTCCCCTCCCCCGGGGCCACCGACTGTGCAATCCATTCCTGCGGGAGCTCGAAGCTGACGGTCTTCGCCGGGTCCGTGAAAACTTTCCAGGCCGACGCCGTCGGGCCGGGTTCCGCGGTGCCGGAGCCGGAGGGCCCCGGTGTGCTGGAACCGGCGGTGCCGGTGGGTCCCGTTGTGGGGGTGCCCGCCGATGATTCCGCCGCCCCAGGGCTGCCACCCGCCGTCCACGCCGGGGTGCCCGTGCCGCCGCTGCTGCAGCCGGCCAGCGCGCCGGCCAGCGCGGCGGCGAGCGCCAGGGCTGCGGCGGCGCGGAGGCCGCGGGCCGAAGCCTGCCGGAAGGAGTCCGTCCCTGTCATGGTGCCAGCGTAGCGAAATCCGCCGCGGGGAAAGCGGGATACGCTGGGGACATGGCGGATCAGGATTACGGTTCCACGGATTTCGGGGCCCAGGACAGCGTGGCGGACATCTCCGCCGTCGACATCGCGGACTGGCGGCTCCGGACCTTTGCGCTCTACGCCAACGTGCGGAAGATCGCGGCGGACGATCCGGCCGAGGCGCACGCCTACTGGCGCCAGGAGCGCGACCGCATGTTCGGCACACACCCCGCGTCGCCGCTGACGGCGGAGGCCAAGTCCGGCTTCGGCGGGCTGAAGACGGCGGACTACGATCCCATCTACCGCTTCCATATCCCGCTGACGGGCGAAGGCGCGGGGCGTGAGATGAACGTCGAGACCGGGACCGACGGGCTGGTCCGGTTTGTCCGGCTGGGCACCTTCGATTTGCCGGAGATGGGCCAGCTGGCCGTGTGGAAGATCCACGGCTACGGCGGCGGGATCTTCGTGCCGTTCCGGGATGCCACGGCCGGGCAGCCGGGCGGCAGCTATGGGGCCGGCCGCTACCTGCTGGACACGATCAAGGGCGCCTATCACGGGGTCACCGGCACCAGGGACGAGTTCGTGGTGGACTTCAACTTCGCCTACAACCCGTCCTGCGCCTACAACGAAGCGTGGGCCTGCCCCCTCGCGGGCCCGTCCAACCGCCTCGCCGTGGAGATCCCTGCCGGCGAGCTGTACTGAACGGATGGATGCCCAGCTTGAGCAGACCTCCGCTGCGCCTGTGCGGGCTCCGGCCCGCCGCCGGCACCGCGGCGTCCTGCGCTATCCGCTGGTCCGGCAGCTGCTGAGGTTCACCGCCGTCGGCGTCGTCTGCACGGCAACGTCGCTGGCGCTGTACGCGTTCCTCCGCCCATACGTCGGCGCGCAGCCGGCCAACGCCACCGCCCTGGTTCTGACCTCGCTGATGAATACCGCCCTGAACCGGCGACTGACCTTCAAAATCACCGAACGCCACCGGATGAAGCGCGACCATCTCAACGGGCTGATCGTGATCTTGGTGGCGCTCCTGATTACCGGCGGCAGCCTCGGCATCCTGCACTGGATCAACCCCGCCGCCACCGTGGCCGACGAGCTGTGGACCACCACGCTCGCCGGCTTCGCGGCCACGGCCGTCCGCTTTACCCTGCTGCGGCACTGGATCTTCCGGCGGGCCCGGCACCGCTGACTCGCGTTTGCCCTATCAGATAACGTCCCTCTGAGCGCCTGGGAACAGCTATAAGTGATGGGGCATCCCGGGCTTAGGGGGCGCCGAGGGCCTGGACGCTGCCGACGGCGGCGCGGACCGCGGCTGACGCCTCGTGCAGCTCGGCGGCGGTAATGGCCGGGTCGAAGCTGAAGCGGACCGCTGTCTGGGCGACGTCGGCGCTGAGGCCCAGGGCGAGCAGCACGGGGGACGGCTCGTCCGACCCCGCGGCGCAGGCCGACCCGCTGGAGCAGATGATTCCCCGGCGCTCGAGTTCCAGGAGGACGGATTCGCCGCTGGTCCCCGGGAAGCAGAAGGAGGCGATGGAGGGCAGCCGGTCGTGCGGATCCCCGGTGACCACCGCCCCGGGAACGCCTGCCAGGACCTCGCGGATGAATCCATCCCGCAGGGCGGCGACGTCCGCCGCCCTGTCCCGCTGCGATGACTGCGCAAGCGTCAGCGCCGTCGCGAGGGCCACGGCACCGGCCACGTTCCCGGTTCCCGACCTGCGCCCGCGCTCCTGCCCGCCGCCGTGGAGCAGGGGTTCCAGCGGCGTCCGGCTCCGCACATACAGCGCCCCGCAGCCTTTCGGCGCGCCGAGTTTGTGGCCGGAGATGCTGAGGGCATCCACGCCCAGAGCTGCCGTGTCGAGCGGCAGCCAGCCGGCGGCCTGGACCGCGTCGGTGTGGAAGGGGATGCCCTGTGCCCGGGCCAGCGCCGCCAGCCGGGCCACCGGCTGCACCGTGCCCACCTCGTTGTTGGCGTACATGATGCTGACCAGGGCGGTCTCCGGCCGGAGGGCGGCGGCGAGGGCCTCTGCAGTGACCCGGCCGCAGGAATCGACGGGCACCACGTCGACGGCGAAGCCGTGCATGCGCTCCAGGTACCGGGCTGATTCCTCCACGGCGGGATGTTCGACGGCGCTGATCACCACCCGGTTGAGCCGCGGGTCCCCGGCCTGCCGGGCCAGCGCGATGCCCTTGACGGCCAGGTTGTCCGCCTCAGTGCCCCCGGAGGTGAAGACCACCTCGGCCGGGCGGCAGCCCAAAGCCGTGGCGGTAGCGGCCCGCGCCGCAGCGAGCGCCCGGGCGGCCGAGTCACCGAGCGAATGGTGGCTGGACGGGTTGCCGAAGTCCCCGCTGAGGTAAGGCCACATGGCTTCGAGGACCTCGCGGCGGACCGGGGTGGTGGCCGCGGCGTCGAGGAAAATCATGTCCCGGCCCGTCCGGCGTCGACGTCGAGCTCCAGGTCGAGCCCCAGGTCCAGGGCGGCGACGCTGTGGGTGAGCCCGCCGATCGAGATGACATCCACGCCGGTCGCGGCGATTCCCGCCACGGTGGCCAGGTTCACGTTGCCGCTGGCCTCCACCCTGGCCCGCCCTCCGACCAGCGCCACACCGGCGGCCAGATCCGCCAGCGTGAAGTTGTCCAACATGATGGTGTCCACCCCGGCGGCCAGGACCGGTCCGATCTGGTCCATGCTGTCCACCTCCACCTCGAAGTGCGTGGTGTGCCCCAGCCGCGCCTTCGCCGCCCGCAGCACCGCAGTGAGCTTCGACGGGTCTCCCCCGGTCAGCACAGCCAGGTGGTTGTCCTTGGCCAGCACGGCATCGGACAGGCCGAAGCGGTGGTTCGCTCCGCCGCCGCAGCGGACGGCGTACCGTTCGAGCACCCGCAGCCCCGGGGTGGTCTTGCGGGTGTCGGTGATGCGCGCCCCCGTACCGTCCACCAGGGCGACGAATTCCGCGGTCTTGGTGGCGATGGCGCTCATCCGCTGGACCAGGTTCAGGGCCACGCGTTCGGCGAGCAGCACGGCCCGGGCATTGCCGGTCACCCGGGCCAGGGCGGTCCCGGCGTCGAACGCGACGCCGTCCGCCACGAGGAGTTCGACGGCGGCCTCCGGGTCCGTGAGCTTCATCGCGGCGGCGAACACCTCGCCGCCGCTGAACACGCCGGGGACGCGGGCGGCGAGGACCGCCGTCGCGCGGGCGTCCGCCGGAATGAGGACCTGCGAGGTGATGTCCCCGGACGGGGCGTCCTCCAGCAGGGCCGCGCGCAGCACGGCGTCCACGGCCGCCGCGGGCAGGGTTCCGGCGAGCGCGGCGGTAGGGTGCGACGGCGGTACGGACGGGGGCGTGGCGGAGGGCACGGCGGGCGTGGACGCCTGGGTTGCGGCGGGTGCTGTCATGACGAAATCCTTTGTTTCGGACGGGACGCGGCTGGATGCCGGCGGCTGTGCGCGGCGGAGCCGGGGGCGGGAGCGGCGAGCACGGCGGGGACGGGAGCGGCGTCCGCCCGGTAGTGGGCGCCGACGGAACCGGTGCGCTGCCGCGCCGCGGCCACGAGCAGCTGCGCGGCGAGCAGCAGGTTCCGGTCCTCGTGCTCCCTCGGGTCCGCTGCGTCCGGCACGTCCTCGGGACGGACAACGGCGGCCCAGGTTGCCAGCACGTCCTCCGCCTGGCGCAGTAGTTCCCCGCTGCGCAGGACCCCGGCATGGGAAGTCATCAGCCGCCGCAGGGCGTCGCGGCTGAACGGGAGGCTGCGCTGCCCTGCCCCGGCGGCGGGCAACTGGACCCCGGCCCCGGCGTCGGGTGCCACAGGCCAGCGGCCCGCGCCCGCGCCGCCGAGGAAGGCCTCCACGGCCCGGCGGCCGAAGACCAGGCCCTCGAGGAGTGAGTTGCTGGCGAGGCGGTTGGCGCCCTGCGCACCCGTGCACGCCACTTCCCCGGCCGCGTACAGCCCCGGCACGGAGGTGCGCCCCCACAGGTCGGTGGCCACCCCTCCCATCCAGTAGTGCGCTGCCGGAGAGACGGGCAGCGTCTCCGTGGTCCAGTCGTAGCCGGCTGCGCGGGTGGCCGCGCTGATGGTGGGGAACCGCCGGGCCAGGAAGTTAGGCCCGCGGGCCGCCTCGATCCCCCGGGCGTCCAGGAACACGGGGCTGTCCGCCGGCGCGCCCGTCGCGGCGAGGTGCAGGGCGATGCTCCGGGAGACGACGTCGCGCGGGGCCAGCTCCGCGTCCGGGTGGTAGTCCGGCATAAAGCGGCAGCCGGCGGCGTCGCGCAGGACGGCGCCTTCCCCGCGGACTGCCTCGGAAATGAGCAGCGCCGGCGGCCCGCCGGGGGTTTCCGCCGCGGCCAGGGTGGTGGGGTGGAACTGGAAGAACTCCAGGTCCCGGACAGCCGCGCCGGCGCGCCAGGCCAGGGCCAGACCATCGGCCGTGGCGACGGCGGGATTGCTGGTGCGGGCAAACAGCCGGCCCGCGCCTCCCGTGGCCAGGAGCACCGCGTCGGCGTCCAGCCGCCGCGGCTGCCCGTTGGCCAGGTAGGCGACGCCCGTCACCCGGGCCGCGTCCGCCGTCGGGCCAATGCCGGAACTGCCGGTGAGCAGCTCCGTGACGAAGGCTCCCGTCTCCACCCGCAGACGGCCTTCCACCGTCCGCTGCAGGACGGCGGCAACAAGGGCGCGGGTGATGCAGGCGCCGGTCGCGTCCCCGCCGGCATGCAGGATGCGCGCCGCGGAGTGCGCCGCTTCGAGGCCCAGCGCCGGGCTGCCGCCGGAACCGGCGTCGAAGGCCACGCCGAACCGCTGCAGGCCCCTGATGTCCTGGACCGCTTCGGTGCACAGCACCCGCACGGCGTCGGGATCGTTGAACCCGGCACCGGCGGCGAGGGTGTCGGCGATGTGGGCGGCCACGGAATCGCCCGCCACGGCCTCCCCCGGCGCCAGCACCGCGGACACCCCGCCCTGGGCATAGAAGGTGTTGCTCTGCTCCAGGGTGCCCTTGGTCAGGAGCACCACCTCGGTAGCCGGACGGCTGCCTTCTGCGTGGCCGCAGGCGGCGTCAGAGGCCAGCAGCGCCGCGTAGAGACCCGCGATGCCGCTGCCCACCACCACCAGGCGCCTGGTCATGGCCGCGCCGCCAGCATCCGTTCAAGGGCCACCTTGGCCGGGCCGGCGACGTCGTCCCCTACCGTGATGCGGTTGACCACCTCGCCCCGGACCAGGGACTCCAGGACCCAGGCGAGGTAGCCGGGGTGGATGCGGTACATGGTGGAGCACGGGCAAATCACCGGGTCGAGGCAGAAAATCGTGTGCTGCGGGTACTCCGCGGCGAGGCGGTTGACCATGTTGATCTCGGTGCCGACCGCAAACGTGGTGGGTTCCGTGGCAGCCGCGATGGCCTTTTTGATGAAGTCCGTGGATCCGGCTGAATCAGCGGCATCCACCACCTCCATGGGGCATTCAGGGTGCACAATCACCTGCACGCCGGGGAACTCGGCGCGGGCCTTTTCGATCTGGCCGACGTTGAAGCGCTTGTGGACCGAGCAGAAACCGTGCCACAGGATGACGCGGGAATCGATGAGGGTCTGTTCGTCGTTGCCGCCGAGGTCCTTGCGCGGGTTCCACAGGGGCATCTGCTCCAGCGGCACGCCCATCGCTTTGGCGGTGTTGCGGCCCAGGTGCTGGTCCGGGAAGAACAGCACGCGCTGGCCGCGCTCGAACGCCCACTCCAGCACGGTCGAGGCGTTGGACGAGGTGCAGACGATGCCGCCGTTTTCGCCGCAGAAGCCCTTGAGCGCGGCGGAGGAGTTCATGTAGGTGACCGGGATGACCGGTACCCTGCCGCCGGCGTCGGGCTCCGTGCCGAACAGCTCGCCGAGCTGTTCCCAGCACTCGGTCACTGAGTCGATGTCCGCCATGTCCGCCATGGAGCAGCCGGCGGCGAGGTTGGGCAGGATCACGGCCTGGTCCGGCCGGGACAGGATGTCCGCGGTTTCGGCCATGAAGTGCACGCCGCAGAAGACGATGGCCTCGGCGTCCGGGCGGGTGAGCGCGGCATTGGCCAGCTGGAAGGAATCGCCCACGAAGTCGGCGTACTGGATCACCTCGTCGCGCTGGTAGAAGTGGCCCAGGACGACGGCGCGGTCCCCCAGCGTTGCCTTGGCCGCCCGGATCCGGGCGTCGAGTTCGGCGTCGCTGGCACGCTTGTATTCCTCCGGGAGCTGGCCCTGCCGCGGGGTGGACGCCGGGGCGGCGTCGGCCGCGGAGGCGCCGGGGCCGTAGGCGGGCCTGCCGGCGAGGGCCTCGGCCAGGTCGTAGTCCCAGGGCCCGCGGGCGAGCGCCGGGCTGCAGGTGGACGCTGCTGCACGTCCCGTGGCGCTGCCGCCGGTGGCCTGTTCGCGCGTAATCAGCTGGATGGCCGTGTTGACGCTGCTCATGGTGTGCTCCTGTTGTCTGGGTCAAGGCCTGGGCGGCCGGTGAAGCGGTAAAGGCGGGGCGGGCGGTGTTTGCCGCCCTGCAGGTACTGGTCGGTTTCTTCGATCTCCGGCGTGGCTTTGACCTGCCGGCGGAAGTTGGCCGGGTCCAGTTCGCGGTCCAGGACGGCCTCATAGACTTCCCGGACCTGGGCCAGCGTGAAGTACTCGCCCAGCAGGTGGTAGGCAATGGAGCCGTAGGCCATCTTGTTGCGCAGGCGCCAGAGCGCGTAGTCGATGATGGCGTTGTGGTCGAAGGCCAGCTCCCCCAGCCGGTCGGCGCGGAACCACTTGACGTTTTCGGATTCGTCGGCGAGCGCCGCCTCGGTGGGCTGCACCAGCGCCCAGTAGACAATCGAGACAACGCGCTGGGTGGGTGAGCGGTGCAGCCCGCCGAACGCGTAGAGCTGTTCGAGGTAGCTGGGCGCCAGGCCGGTGGTTTCCCGCAGGTTCCGCGAGGCGGCGTCCTGCAGGGATTCCGAGTGGGTCAGCGGGCCGCCGGGCAGCGCCCACAGCCCCTTGAACGGTTCGCGGATGCGGCGCACCAACGGGATCCAGAGGGTGGGGCGTCCGGAACGCTCACTGGGGCGGAGGGCGAAGATCACCGTGGAGATCGCCAGCGACGGCGGTGCGAGCTGGCGCTCGGAGACGTTGGCTGCTGCTGTGTACACGGTGGGTCACCCCGCCTTCTGTGGCTCCGGAGCGACTGCCGGTTCAGTTATAGTCATTTTGACTAGAACTAATTCTAGGACGTTGTCCGCCGGGCACAAAATGTTTCAGCTCACAGTTTCGCGGCGGCTTCCAGCAGGGGCAGGGTGCGGCCCTGGAAGTGGGTGTTGAGCACGATCACGGAGGACGAGCGGAGCACCGTCCGGGTAGCGATCATGGCATCGAGCACCCGCTGCAGGTCCGGGTTGGAGCGGGCAGCGATGCGGGCCATGAGGTCCGAACTGCCGGAGACAGTGTGGATTTCAATGAGTTCGGGGATCGCCGCGAGGGCCTCGACCACCGCGTCATGGCCCAGGTCCTGGTTGATGGTGAGGGAACAGAATGCCACCACGGGAAAGCCGAACCGGGCAGGGTCCGGCTGCGGCACCCAGGAGCCGATGACGCCGCTGTCCTGCATGCGGTCCAGCCGCGCCTGCACGGTGGCACGGGCCACCTTGAGGACGCGGGAGGCCTCCAGCACCGAGGACCGGGGGAAATCGGTGAAGAATCGGACAATCTTCGCATCCAGTACATCAACATCCATCAAACATTCCTCCAGCAGTGGTCTCCACGGGGCAAACAGCCGGGGATACCTGGTGGTTGCCTTACAAACTGCCACCATGCTCTCACGGCATCCCGCTGGGAGACCCCGCCCGGTGGCGGTAAATTCAATAGGTCCCATAAGGACTCGAAGACCACTCCACAAGAAGGTTCGCCAGCATGACAATGAAGTCCACCGCGGAGCGCCCCGGCCTGAAACTGGGCCACAGCATGAAGCCGCGCCAACTGACCATGATGGGATTGGGCAGCGCGATCGGCGCCGGCCTGTTCCTGGGCTCGGGGGCCGGAGTCCAGGCGGCCGGACCCGCCGTCCTGATTTCCTACCTGGTCGCGGGCACCCTGATCATCCTCGTGATGTGGGCCCTGGGCGAGATGGCTGCCGCCAACCCCAACAGCGGCGCGTTCTCCGTTTACGCCGAGAAGGCCATGGGCAGGACCGCGGGGGCCACCGTGGGCTGGCTCTGGTGGCTGCAGCTGGTGGTGGTCATCGCCGCCGAGGCCCTCGGCGCCGCCGCCCTGCTCTTCACCGTGTGGCCGGTCATCCCGGTCTGGGCTCTGTCACTGATCTTCATGGCCGTGTTTACGGCCATCAACCTCGCCGGGGTGAAGAATTTCGGCGAGTTTGAATTCTGGTTCGCCATCCTCAAGGTGGCCGCGATCCTGGTGTTCCTGGGCATCGGCACGGCACTGCTGCTGGGCTGGCTGCCGGACGTCGAGTCCCCCGGCCTCAGCAACTTCACGGCCGACTTCGCCCCTGCGGGCCTGGGCGGCATCGCCACAGCGCTCTTCGTGGTGATCTTCGCCTTCGGCGGCACCGAAATTGTCAGCGTGGCCGCGGCCGAAACCGAGAACCCGCAGCGCAGCGTGGGCCACGCGATCCGCACCGTCGTCTGGCGGATCCTGGTGTTCTACATCGGCTCGGTCTTTGTCATCGCCGCCGTCCTGCCGTACACCTCCGAGGCCCTCGCGTCCCCCTTCGCCGGGGTCCTGGACGTCGCGGGCATCCCCGGCGCCGGTGCCGCCATCACCCTGGTGGCCGTCGTCGCACTCCTTTCGGCCCTGAACGCGAACCTCTACGGAGCCTCCCGGATGGTGTTCTCGCTCTCCGAACGCGGCGAGGCCCCCGGATTCCTGGCGAAGATCAGCAAGTCGCGGGTGCCGGTGCTCGCCGTCGGCGTCTCCGTGGCCTTCGGGTTCCTCGCCGCCGTGCTGGAGCTGCTGTTTCCGGAGCAGATCCTGCCGGCCCTGTTCCAGCTGGTGGGCTCCACCTGCCTCCTGGTCTGGGGCTCGGCACTGGTGTCCCAGTTGATCCTCCGCCGCCGCGCGGACCGCGCGGGCACCGAGCTCCCGCTGCGGATGAAGGGCTTCCCGGGACTGACCATTTTCGGGCTGGTCCTCCTGGGCCTGATCTTCGCCGTCGGCTTCAGCAGCCCGGACAGCAGCAAACAGCTCTTCAGCACCATGGCCTTGGTGGCCGGCATCGCTGCTGCCTGCTGGATCGGTGCCCGGATGACCCGCAACCGCACCGCCACCCCGGCCGAGTAACCCGCCTGAAAAGCCCGCGGCAGGGCCGTTCCGGACATCCGGGACGGCCCTGCCGCGGGCCGGGCACAACCGGCAGCCTGCGCCCATATGCCCACCTTGATGTACAACTTGTCAGGAGCCGGGCGCTCACGGCCCCCGCATTTGTGCAGTCTGGTCAGTGATCCGCGGGCTGATTGCCCGCCCGAGCCCGTGTGACTAGGGTCACAGCCATGGATACACTTCCCGCGGCGTCCGGCGAAGCCGCCGAACCGCTGACCCCTGCCCAGCTCCGCGAGCTCTATGCGCTGATGGTGGCGGTCCGCCACCTCGACACCTCGGCCATCGCCTGGCAGCGGCAGGGCATCATTCCGGGCTATGCCCCCGAGCTCGGCCAGGAGGCGGCGCAGGTAGGCAGCGGCTACGCGGTCGACACCACCCGGGACTTCGTTTTTCCGACCTACCGCGAGATGGGCGTCGCCCGCACCATGGGCGTGGACATGGTGGCCTACATGTCCACCCACAAAGCCACCTGGCACGGCGGCCTCTACGACCCCATGGAGTCCCGGCTTGCCCCGATCCAGGCCGTGGTGGCCGGCTCCGTGCTGCACGCGGTCGGCTGGGCCCACGGCCAGACCCTGTCCGCGGCTGCCGGCACAGAGACCGATGGCCGGCTCGGTGTCGCGTTGACGTACTTCGGCGACGGCGCCTCCTCGCAGGGCGATGTCCACGAAGCCCTGAACTTTGCCGCCGTCATGAAGGCCCCCGTGGTGTTCTTCGTGCAGAACAACGGCTGGGCCATTTCGGTCCCCACCGAGCGCCAGGTGGCCGGCGGCTCCGTCGCCGCCCGCGCCGCAGGCTACGGCATGCCGGCGCTGCAGATCGACGGCGACGACGTCGTCGCCGTCGTCGGGGCCACCCGCCGCGCCTTCGCCCACGCCCGGGCAGGGAACGGCCCTGTGCTGATCGAGGCCATGACATACCGCCGCGGCCCGCACTCGACCTCCGACGATCCGGGACGCTACCGCTCCCTCGACGAGGAGCGCGACGGCGCCGGCGCCGACCCGCTGGAGCGCTTCCGGCAGCGGCTGCTCGCCGACGGCACCGCCGACGAGGCGTTCTTCGCCGAGGCCCTCGCCGCGGCGAAGGCCGAAGAGGAACAGATCCGCGCCGGCATCCAGGCCCTCGGATCCCGCCCAGGCACAGAAATGTTTGACCTGGTCTTCCAGGAAACCACCCCTGCCCTGCAGGCCCAGGCCGCCCACTGGCGCGAGGAGTCCGAACATGTCTAACTCGACCCTGGAAGGCGGCGCGGCTGCAAGCACGAGCGCAGCCACCCCCGCTTCCACCACCGTGATGTCCATGCAGCAGGCCCTCAACCGGGCCCTCGACGAGGTGCTCACCGAGAACCCCAAAACCCTGATCTTCGGCGAGGACTGCGGGCGGCTCGGCGGCGTCTTCCGCATCACCGACGGACTGCAGGCCAAGCACGGGGCCCAGCGCGTCTTCGACACCCCGCTGGCGGAATCCGGGATCCTCGGCATGTCCGTGGGCCTGGCGATGGCCGGATTCCACCCCATCCCCGAGGTCCAGTTCGACGGTTTCGCCTACCCTGCCATCAACCAGATCGTCTGCCAGATCGCCCGGATGAACTACCGCAGCCGCGGCACCCTGCCGATGCCCATCACCCTGCGCGTTCCCAGCTTCGGCGGCATCCGCGCCCCCGAACACCACGGCGAAAGCCTCGAGGCGCTTTTCGCGCACGTGCCCGGGCTCAAGGTGGTCTCGCCGTCGAATCCGCACGAGGCCTACCACCTGCTCAAGTACGCCGCCACGCGGCAGGACCCGGTGATCTTTCTGGAACCGAAGTCCCGGTACTGGCAAAAAGGCGACGTCGACCTTGCCCGGCACGATGCCGGCGGCGGCTCCCCCGCCGGGGCAAAGGTTCAGCGCGAGGGCCGGCACCTCACCCTGGTCGCCTGGGGTGCCATGGTGGCACGGTGCCTCCAGGTGGCCGGGCTCGCGGCCGAGGACGGAATCGACATTGAGGTCCTGGACCTGCGCTGGCTCAAGCCGATCGACACCGAAGCCCTGGCCGCCTCCGTGCGCAAGACGCGCCGCGCCGTCGTCGTCCACGAAGCGCCGCTGACCTCAGGGCTGGGCGCCGAGGTGGCACAGCTGATCACGCAGTCCTGCTTCGACACGCTCAAGGCCCCGGTGGAGCGCGTGACCGGGTTCGATGTCCCGTACCCGTCGGGCGACCTCGAAGACGAATACATCCCGAACATTGACCGGATCCTCTTCGGTATCCAGCGAGTATTGGAGTACAAACGTGGCTGAAATTTCCTTTCCCCTGCCCGACCTCGGTGAGGGCCTGATCGAGGCCACCGTGCTGGAATGGCTCGTGGCCCCGGGTGACCAGGTGGAGCGGAACCAGCCGCTGGTGGAGGTGGAGACCACCAAATCCGCGGTTGAATTGCCCAGCCCGCAGGCAGGTAAGGTGGTGCGTATCCACGGCGGGCCCGGTGACAAGATCAATGTCGGCGAGACCCTGATTGTGTTTGAGGTGCCGGAGCTCACCGCCGGCATCGTGGGCACCGTCCCGAAGGAAGAGGCACCGAAGCGCCGGGTCCGCCTGAGCGCCGTACTTGATGAGGACTGACACCATGAGCGGCAGACACACCGGCGAACAGCACACGCACACCGTCGAGGGGACCGATCCGCAGTTGTATGTCGGTGTGCATGAACCGGAGACCGACTCCGGGCTGCGCCCGGTGCTGCTCCTGCACGGCTTTTCCTCCTCCGCGAAACTCAACTGGGAGGACACCGGTTGGATCACCGCCCTGCTGGAAGCCGGCCGCCGTGTGGTCACGGTGGACCTGCCCGGCCACGGGCGCAGCGGCGCCCCGGAGGACATGGATTCCTACTCCCCCAGCAGGATCCGCGCGGATCTGCTCCAGATCGCCTTCGACGCCGGCGTCCGCCCGCTGCGCGACGGCGACCCGTCCAGCGGGCTTGACCTGATTGGTTACTCGCTGGGTTCGCGGCTCGCTTGGGAGTTCGGCGCCACGCAGCATGAACTGGTGCACCGGATGGTGCTGGGCGGGCCCAACGTGGCCGACCCGCTGGCCGACTTCGATCTCGTGGCCGCCCAGCGCTACCTAGCCGACGGCACCCCCATCGCCGATGCGTCCACCGCCGGGCTGCTGAAGCTGGCCCAGATGCTGCCCAGCAACAACATCTTCTCGCTGCTCTCCCTCGTGGAGGCCATCAAAGGCGAGCCGTTCGATCCGGCCGAAGCCGTGCCGCACGTGCCGATGCTCCTGGTGGCCGGCGAGAAGGACGAGCGGGCCGCCTCCATGCCGGACCTCGCCGCACTGGGGGCCAAGTCCGGGGCGATGGTGGAGCAGCTGGTCCTGCCGGGCCGGAACCACACCAACGCCATCACCAGCCGGGCCTTCAAGCAGGCGGCCGTCAGCTTCCTGGGCGTCTGATCCGGGCCGGCCCACTCCGACCCGGGTCACTCAGCGCCCATGAATCCCTGCCGGATGGGCGCTGAAGGATCCCCACGTTGCTGTAACGAAAGAGAGGGGCGCGGGCCGTGTGGCC
>NZ_JBQQCH010000016.1:0-33776 GCF_052245515.1 Pseudarthrobacter sp. 1C304
AACCCGGAAGCTAAGACCCACAGCGCCGATGGTACTGCACCCGGGAGGGTGTGGGAGAGTAGGTCACCGCCGGAACATCATTAGGTCGAGGACCCCAACCACCAGGTTGGGGTCCTCCCGCATTTAAAACACCCGCAACGTCTACGGACCCAGGGGAGGGGAACCTCCTTCGGGCCGGCGTCGTTGGGGTTCGGTAGGCTCGAATACACCAGCCACACACCGCATCTGCCCGGAGGACTTCTTCATGACCGCACGGACCATCGTTATCACCGGCGCCAGCGACGGCATTGGCGCATCCGCCGCGCGGACCTTGAGCAGGCTGGGGGAGCGCGTAGTGGTGGTCGGGCGCTCCGCGGAGAAGACCCGGAGCGTGGCGGAAGAGATCGGCGCGGACTACTTCACTGCGGACTTCGCGGAGTTGGCACAGGTGCGCCAACTCGCAGCGCAGCTAAGGGAGAAGTACCCGCGGATCGATGTCCTGGCCAACAACGCCGGCGGCATCATGGGCCGGCGCGAGCTCACCGTGGACGGTTACGAGAAGACCTTCCAGATCAACCACCTGGCGCCGTTTCTGCTCACCCTCGAGCTGATGGACGTGCTCACCACCAGCAACGCCACCGTCATCAACACCTCCAGCGCCGCCAACGGCTTCGGCAAGCTGGACGTGGCGGACCTGGACGGGGCCACAAGCTACTCCACCAACCGGGCGTACGGCACCGCCAAACTCGCCAACATCCTCTTCACCACCGAGCTGCACAACCGCTACGCCGCGGAAGGAATCAGCACTGCCGCGTTCCACCCCGGCGTGGTGGCCACCAACTTCGCGGCCGAGTCCACCAGCCGCATGCGGCACGCCTACAAAACCTTCCTCAACAGGTTCATGCTGACCCCCGACCAGGGCGCGGACACGCTGGTATGGCTCGCGACGTCCACCCCGGGCCAGGACTGGACCTCCGGTGCCTACTACGCCAAGCGGGCGCTGGCGAAAGCCAACAAACAGGCCTACGACGCCGGGCTTGCCCAGGAACTGTGGGAGCGCAGCGCCGCCATGGTGGGCGCAGACCTCGGCGAACTCGACCCCCGACTGTAACTGCCGGCACCGGGCGGCACGCCCCTCGCCCGGTACGCCTCGCGGCGGTGTTACATCGCGGTGGCGCGCCCGCCGGTGGCCGCCCGGTCCGCGGCGGCCTGCCGGAGCAGTTCCGCGCCGTCGAGCGTCTGCGGTGTCCTGGTGGCGAGGCCCATGCCGACCGCGGGCCGGAGCAGGGTACCGCCGGCCCGCAACGGCCGGCGAAGCGACGCAGCGATTCGCCGGGCCACCGGTTCTGCATTGAGGCACTCGGTCAGCAGGACCACAAATTCGTTGGCGCCGAGCCGGGCTACGGTGTCATGCGTCCGCACGCAGTTGCGCAGCCGGCTCGCCACCTGCACCAGCAGCTGGTCCGTGACGGAGCGGCCCGGCATGCCGCCGGGGTTCCTGAGGTCCACGGTCAGCAGCACCACATCCACCGGGTCCGGCCTGCGCAGCGCGGCGGCGAGGCGCTCGGTGAAGAGGACAGTGTTGGGCAGTGCGGTCAGGGGATCACGCAGCGCCCCTGCGCGCACCTCGTCGTCGTGCCCGGCAAAAGCGGCAGGCGGAGCAGCCGACGGCGGCACGTCACGGTCGCGGGGCGCCGCCCCGCCCGTGGTCACGCCCGTCGTGGTGCCGCCCGCTGCTGGGCCGCCGAAGGCCGCGGGGTTCCGGTGCGGCCTGGACCGTTGCCCGGCGGCGCGGACCGACAACGCGACGGACGGCGCCCCCGGCCCTGCGTCCCCGGCCGGCAACAGCGAGCACGTGATTTCAACGGGTATTTCGGTGCCGTCTGCCCGTCGGCCGGAGCCTGTAAAAGCGTTGGCGGGGCGGGCCGAAGGGCCGGCCAGCCCGGCCAGAAGCGTGCGGTAGCCGGCGCGGAAGGTTTCGGCCAGGAGCAGGCCGGAGTCTGTCCCCAGCAGCTGCGATCGGGAGTAGCCGAACAGGTGCTCCGCGGCGGTGTTCACGTAGGAAACGGACCCGTCCGGGGTGAGCAGCAGCAGTGGATCCGGCCCGTGCTCCAGTAATAGTTCTGCCAGTCCAGCTTCCATGTGTTTCGCCTGCCCCCAAGCCGATAAATACGGATCGCAGCCGCCGTTGCCCAAAGCACGGCGGGCTGCTTCCTGAAGCATATGCGCAGTTGCCCGCTGCGGCACGATGCGGATCGTGCCGCGCCCAAGAAGATGCCGGCGGCTAGGGCGTGTCTCCTGGAATGGTCGACGTTCCGGCCAGCTCCGCGATGGCTGCGACGGAGCTGCGGATGCCGAGCTCCCTGCGTTCAGCCGGCTCCGGCCGGGAGAAGAGATAGCCCTGCAGGTCATCGCAGCCCTGGGCCATCAGGTAGTGGGCCTGTTCCGGGGTTTCGATGCCCTCGGCCGTGATCTTCAGGCCCAGGCTGCGGGCCATGTGGATCATGGAGGTCAGGATGGGGAGCTCCTCCGCCCCGGTGCGCAGCCGGGAAACGAAGGATTTGTCGATCTTGACGATGTCCACGGGAAGCTCCTGCAGGCGGCCCAGCGAGGAATATCCGGTGCCGAAATCGTCCAAGGCCACCCGGGCCCCCGCCGCGCGCAGGGTCTCCAGCTGCGTGATGACGTGGCACTGCTCGTCGAAGAAGACGCTCTCCGTGACCTCGAGGACCAGCTGGTGCGGGTCCACGCCGCTCCACGCGGTGATGTCCAGGACGCGTTCGGCGAAGTCCGGGTGCTGGAGCTGGACGCCGGAGACGTTCACGGCGAGGGTCCGGCGCGGGTCTTCTGCGAGCCACGGCCGCAGTTCGGTGCAGCTGCGCCGCAGCACTTCCGCGCCGATGTCCCGGATGAGTCCGCTGCGCTCCGCGATCTGGATGAACTGGTCCGGCGGCATCAGCCGCCCCTCCCACTGCCACCGGGCGAGCGCCTCGAACTGGACCACCTCCAACTGCTCGACGGACACCACCGGCTGGTAGTGCACGTTGATCTGCCCCAGTTCCACGGCCCGCCGCAGCCCCGCCGTCAGCTGGGTGCGCTCCAGCAGCGCGGCCAGCATCTCCGGCCGGAAGTGCACGTAGCAGTTCTTTCCGGCTTCCTTGGCCGCGTACATGGCCAGATCGGCCTGGCGCAGCAGCTCCGAGGACGTGGTGGTCCCGGGGCCGCGGGAGGCCAGGCCCAGGCTCAGCCCAGGCCGCATGAGCGTTCCTTCGATGGAAACAGCGGCGTTCAGGGTGGCCACGATCCGCCGGGCGACGGCGTCGGAGTCGTTGCAGCCCACCAGCAGCGCCACGAACTCGTCCCCGCCGAGCCGCGCCACGGTGCCGTGCGGGCCCACGCACTTCTGCAGCCGCCGCGAGACTTCCACCAGCATCTGGTCCCCGGCATGGTGGCCCAGGACGTCGTTGACTTCCTTGAAATCGTCCAGGTCCAGCAGCAGCACGTGCACCGGCCCGGGGTCCAGCAGCGCAGCGGCGACGCGTTCGGTAAAGAACGTCCGGTTTGCCAGCCCTGTCAGGGGGTCCTGGAACGCGAGTTTCTTGAGCTGGTCCGCCTGCTCGGCGAGTTCCGCCAGGGCGCGGCGTGCCTGGTCCTGGGCACGCTGCGTGGAGGTGATGTCGCGGAAGTTCCAGATCCGGCCCACGATGGCATCCGCGACCTTCTGCGGCCGTGAGTACAGCTCCACAGTGCGGCCGTCCTTGAACTCCAGCACGTCGTGGCTCTGCCTGGCCTTATCGGCATAGAGCTCCGAGACTTTCTGCCGGAAGGCCTCGGGGTTGCGCAGCTGCCGGGAAATGAACGTGACCAGCGCCGCCGGGTCCTCGGCCGCGAGGAGTTCCGGCGGCATGCCCCACAGTTTCAGGTACTGGTCGTTGATGCCGGTGATCAGTCCCTCGCTGGAGATGACCACGATCCCGTCGGAGGTGGATTCCAGGGTGGCGTCGAGCAGCGAGACCGCCAGGCGGCGGCCGGAATCGGTGTCCTCCCGGTGGCTGCCGTCGCGGACGGCAACCGCCATGGCCGGGCCGTCGTCGAGCGTCACCAGGGAACAGGTGACCTCCAGCGTGAGTTCGGTGCCGTCCCGACGCCGGCCTGCCGCCGCGAACGGCCGGCTGCCGGTGAGGCTGCCGCGGCCCAGCCGGCCGAAGACCCGCAGGAAGCCGCCGCGCTCGTCCTCGGAGAGCAGGATGGTGTGCTGGGCACCGAGCATCAGGTCCCGCGGGTAGCCGAAGAGGCGCTCGGCGGCCGCGTTGACGAAGGCGATGGTGCCTTCCGCGGTGAGCAGCAGGACCGCATCGGGACCCTGCTCAAGCAGGCTCTCTGCAATCCCAGGTCCCACGGCGATACCGGCCTCCCGAAGCGAGGGTTGATGTGTTGACGGCCAGCCCGGGGCAGCGCCGCGAACAATGCACCCCTGCATCATAGAGGCCAGGACACCATCCCTGGGTCACCGCGGCCCCGGCACCCGCTCTCTCGGAGGGCGGTGAGGCCGTCGCTGGACCGGCTAAGGGCGGACCGACGGCCGGGCGGCGCGTTTCAGCGGGCGTGTTCCGGCGCAGAGTGGGTGGCGGCGGCCGCGCTGCCGTCCACGCGCCGGCACGCTCCCCGGCCCAGGCCGCGGACGGTCCAGCCCTCCGCCTCCCAGGCGGCAGCGTCCACCACGTTCCGGGCGTCCAGCAGGGCCCGGCGCCGCACCTGTGCCCCGGCGACGGCGGGGTGGAGGGAGGCGTAGTGGTCCCACTCGGTCAGCAGCAGCACCAGTTCGGCCCCGTCCAGGGCCTGCGCCGTGGACGGTTCGAACCGGAGCTGCGGGTAGCGCCGCCACGCATTGTTGACCGCGGCGGGGTCCGTCACCGTGACGTGGGCGCCGTCCGACGCCAGCTGAAGGGCGACGTCGAGGGCCGGCGAGTCCCGGATGTCGTCCGTGTCCGGTTTGAATGCCGCACCGAGCACGGTGACCCGGCGCCCGCCAAGCTGCCCGCCGCACAGTTCCCGGGCCAGCCCCACAGTGCGGGACCGCTGGTCCTGGTTGATGGAATCCACCACCGCCATCCACTGATCCACCGAATCCACGCCCGCGGCCGCCGCCTGGACCCGGAGGGAACGGATGTCCTTGGGCAGGCAGCCGCCGCCGAACCCCAGCCCGGCGTGCAGGTACCGGCTGCCGATGCGGGGGTCCAGGCCCATGGCGGTGCCGAGCTGGGTCACGTCCGCGCCGGTGGCGTCGCAGAGTTCGGCCATGGCGTTGATGAAACTGAGCTTCGTGGCCAGATACGCGTTCGACGCCGACTTGATCAGTTCCGCCGTTGCGAAGTTGCAGACCAGGCGCGGAATCCCCGCGGTGAGCAGCGGTTCGTAGACGGCGTCGAGGGCGGCGGTGACCCCAGCGCCGGTGCCGGCCGTGTTCCCCGCGGCGCTGCCGGCTGCTCCGTCCCCGGGGACGCCGTAGACCAGGCGGTCCGGGACCAGGGAGTCCTTGACGGCGGTGCCTTGGCGCAGGAATTCCGGGTTCCATCCCAGGAGCACGTCCGGCCGGGCGGACAGGACGCCGCTGAGCATGTCCACTGTTCCCACCGGAACTGTGGACTTGCCCACGACGGCGGCCCCCGGCGCCAAATGGGGGAGCAGCGTCTCCGTGGCGGCGACGAGGTAGGTGAGGTCGGCGCCGTCGGACGTGGTGGACTGCGGGGTTACCACGCACAGGAAGTGCAGCTGGGCGCGGGCGGCGTCGGCGGCATCCGTGGAGAAACGGAGCCGGCCGGTGGCGATGCCGTCGCGCAGGAGTTCGTCCAGCCCGGGCTCAAAGAACGGCGCCGCACCGCGGCCCAGCTGCTCCACCTTGGCGGGGTCGACGTCGATCCCCACCACGGTGTGTCCCATGGAGGCGAGGGTGGCCGCGTGCACGGCCCCCAGGTAGCCGCAGCCAATCACGGAAATTCTCACAGGGCGGCTCCTTGCCGGGTGGTGCGGGTTGTTCTGCTGGTGCGGGGGACGCCGGCGGCGAGAACCGCCTGATAGTGGCGCACCAGCTCGGCGCCGAGGGCGGACCACGTCCGGCCCTGGACCGATGCGTGGGCCGCCGCCGCGAACGCGCGGCGCTTGGCGTCGTCGCCCATCAGGTCCAGAACGCGGGAGCGCAGGCTGGCCAGGTCGCCGGGCTCGTAAAGCCAGCCGGTGCGGGAATTTTCGACGAGGTCCAGCGGGCCGCCGCGGCCCGTGGCAACCACCGGCACCCCCGAGGCCATGGCCTCCTGGATGGTCTGGCAGAACGTCTCGAACTCGCCGGGGTGCACAAAAAGGTCGAACGACGCCACGGCCCGGGCCAGCTCCTCGCCGCCGAGGAACCCGGTGAACACCGCGTCCGGCAGGGCCTCCTCAAGGGCCTGCCGCTGGGGCCCGTCGCCCACAATCACCAGCCTGGTGCCGGGAACACCGGACAGCGCGGCGAGGTCCTGCACCTGCTTTTCGACCGCCAGCCGGCCCACGTAGCCGATGATGCGCTCGCCGGCCGGGGCAACGGTGCCCCGCCAGCCGGCGTCGCGCTTGTCCGGGGAGAACCGGCGGGTGTCCACACCGCGCCGCCACATCTCCACCCGCGGAATGCCGCGGCCGCGGAGCTGGTTCAGCGCGAAGCTGGAGGGGGCCAGGGTGCGGGAGGCCAGCAGGTGGATGTTCTCCACCCGGGCCCAGGCCCAGTTCTCCAGGAAGGGTACGCCGTACCGCCCGGCGTACCCAGGCACCTCGGTCTGGTAGACGGCCACCGTGGGGATGCCCAGCTGGTGGGCGGCCTGCGCCGCGCGCCAGCCCAGCACAAACGGCGACGCCAGGTGGACCACGTCCGGTGCATAGTCGGCAAGGATTCGCTTGACCCGAGACACACCGCCCATCGCCACCCGCACGTTCGTGTAGCCGGCCAGCGGAACCGAGGGCAGCCGGTGGACATGCGCCCCGTAGACCTCGCCCGGTGCCTCAGCGTCCTGCGTGGACGGCGCGATCACCAGCACCTCGTCCCCGCGCTCCTGCAGATACTCCAGGACCCGCAGGATGGAGTGCGTGACCCCGTTCATCAGCGGCAGGAATGACTCAGCAACAATTGCGATCCTCACCCCTCCACCCTGCGCGGGCGGGCTTGCGGCGCGGGGTGGGACGGGTGGCGGCGGGGCGAAGAGTGGGTTAACGGGGCGTGGTTCGGCCCAAGCTACTGCGGGCCCAGGGCCAGGGAGCATGCCCTCTAGCCATGGTCAGGGCCGGACATAGTGGCCTTATGTGCACTCGTCGGCACGAAGAATGGGCATGTCCCGAGTGGGAGAGGGGCTACTGCGGGCCCAGGAGCTGGCGGGCCTGCCGCTGGGCCTCCAGCTGCTCGTCGGTGACGGTGGCGCCGGGGAGGAACCCGGCGTCGGCGATGATCCGTCGCAGCTCCGCCACGGTCCGGGGCGTTTCCACCCCGATGTGCGCCATGGCGTGGCAGTTGGCGCAGAGCGGCACGAGGTCGGCCAGGGGATCCAGCTCGTAGCTGCCGCCAAGCAGGGCGGCCGGGACCAGGTGGTGTACCGGGATGAAGCCTGTGCCGATTCCGCCGTACTTCTGCTCGAACGAGAACCCGCAGGCCGCGCAGCTGGTGCCGTGGTGGGCCAGGCAGGCCCGCCGCGCATCCGGGTCCTGTTCGTACCGGTTCACCACGGCCCGGGTGACGGCGTGCTGGGGGTAGGTGCCGGGCGCCGGCAGGGTGGGGTCCGGGCCCGGGGGCGGCGCGTAGTTCCGCCACAGGGCCCTGATCGCCGCTTCGTCGGCCGGCTCAACGCCCAGCCCCGCCGGCTCCCCGGCCTCCCATGGGATGCCGGGGACGGCCTCGGCAAGAAGTCCGACGGCGATCTGCTCGCCGGGCGGAAGCAGGGAGTCCACGGCGACTTGCACATACACCGCGGTGCTGTCCGGACCGGCGCCGGGGCCAGCGGACGACGGCGGTCCTTCTTCGGGCTGCTCCGAGAGCACCACGCCGTGGCCGATCAGCCCTCGGCCGCGGTCGCCCTCCAGGAGCAGCCAGACGTCCGTGCCGGCATCCACCTGGCCGCGTACGCTCCACCGCCCCAGATGCAGTCCTGTCGCGGCGAAGCGTTCGACGGCGGCCTGGTGGTTCCAGCGGTCCGGGTCCCAGCCCAGGATGATGGCGCTCATGGGGCCATTCTTGCCGGGACTGCCGGCCGTTCGCCACAAGTGGCCGCTAAACGCGGGTGCTTAGCGGCCACTTGTGGTGAATGGGTGGAGCGGAGGCGGCGCGGTCGGAGTCAGCGCACCACCGCCGGTTCGGCCGCCACCACGGGGTGGTCGCGGCCGAGGTTCCCGAGGGCCGAGGCGCCCTGCGGCGACCCCAGTTCCTCGAAGAACTCCACGTTGGCCCGGACGTAGTCGATCCATTCGTCCGGCACGTCGTCCGAGTAGTAGATCGCCTCCACCGGGCAGACCGGATCGCACGCGCCGCAGTCCACACACTCGGACGGGTGGATATACAGCGCCCGCTCGCCCTCGTAGATGCAGTCCACCGGGCACTCGTCGATGCAGGCCTTGTCCTTCACATCCACGCAGGGTTGCGCGATCACGTACGTCACGGCGCGCTACACACCCGTGTAGACGGTCTTGCCCCATGTGAAGAAGTCCAGCGCGGACTTCCCCTGTTCGCGGAACGTGTTGGTGGAGGAGTCCTTCACGCCGCCGAACGGCACGTTCAGGTCGAGGCCCGCCGTCGGGCGGTTGACCTTGATGACCCCGGCCTGCGCCCGCGCCGCGAAGTCCGTGGAAAACGCCAGCGAGTCGGTGCAGATCCCGGCGGTGAGGCCGTACCGGGAGTCATTGATCGCGGCGAGCCCGGCCTCGTAGTCCGGGACCTCCAGCACGGCCACCACGGGCCCGAAGATCTCCTCGGTGACGGCGGCGTCGTCGAACGGCAGCCCGGTGAGGACCGCGGGCGGGAAGAACAGCGGACCGGCAGGGTCGCCGTCGTGCTCGCCGGCCAGGAGGACAGCGCCGCGGTCGACGGCGGATCGTACTGCGGCCTGGTTCTGCTGAAACTGCTGCGGGCTCACCACGGCCCCCATCGCCGCTTCGAGGCCGTCGCCGGGGGTGTAGGCCGCCGCCTCCTCGGTGAGCGCCTCGAGGAACGCGGCCCGGATGCCGGGGGTGACGTAGACGCGGGACGTCGCGGTGCAGGCCTGGCCGGTGAGCCCGAACGCGCCGGCGGCAACCACCTTCGCGGCTTTGCGGGGATCGGCGTCGTCCATGACCAGGACGCCGTTCTTGCCGCCCATCTCCAGCTGCACCCGGGCGCGGCGGGCGTTGAGGATCTCCTGCAGGCCCAGGCCCACCGCCGTCGACCCGGTGAAGGACATCCCGGCGATGCGCGGGTCGCGGGCCAGGGCGTCGCCCACCACGCGGCCCTTGCCGTGCACCACGTTGAACACACCGGCGGGCAGCCCGGCGTCCTGCAGCGCGCGGGCCAGGTGGGTGGCGGAGAGCGGCGTGAGTTCCGCCGGCTTGATGACCACGGCGTTGCCGCTGATCAGCGCGGGGGCGGACTTCCACGCCGGGATGGCGATGGGGAAGTTCCACGGGGTGATGAGGCCGACGACGCCGAGCGCCTCGCGGCGGGTGGTGATGGTGGTGTCCGGCAGGCCGCTGGGCAGGACTTCGCCGGTGGCGGCCCAGCCGAGGGAGCCGAAGAAGCGCAGCACGTCGGAGGCGCGTTTCACCTCGCCCTTGGCCTCGGCGAGGGTCTTGCCTTCCTCGCGGACCAGGTCCCCGGCGATCGCGGCCTGCCGTTCCAGGAGCAGGTTGCCGGCGGTCATCAGGATGGCGCCGCGGGCGGGGGCGGGCAGCGCGGCCCAGGCCGGCTGCGCGGCGGCGGCCGCGGTGATGGCGGCGTCGACGTCGGCGGCGGTGCCGCTGGGGGAGAGGGCAGCGAGCTCGCCGGGGCGGGCCGGGTTCATCCGCTCGGTGTCCGCCTCGCCCAGCCATTCGCCGTTGATCAGGTGCCGTGCGGTGATGAGCTGGCGGTCGGTGCCGGCGGAAAGGTCTGTTGCCGTGGAAGTCATGGGGTTCCTTCGGGTGGTGGGGAAAGAGGGTCAGAGGCTGCGGATCAGGCCGCCGTCGCACCTGAGCGCGACGCCGGTGATGTAGGACGCCGGTGCGCTGCAGAGGAACGCGGCGGCGGCGCCGAACTCCCCGGGTTCGCCGTAGCGGCGCGCGGGGATGGTCTTGCGGGACTCGAGCTGGATCTCCTCAACGGTGGTGCCGCGGCGTTTGGCGGCGGCCTGGTCGAGCTCGGCCACCCGGTCGGTGGCGATGCGGCCGGGGAGGAGCATGTTCACCGTGACGGCGTCCAGTGCCACCTCCGCGGCAAGGGTCTTGAGGTAGCCGGCCAGGGCCGCGCGCCCGGTGTTGGACACCGCCAGGTTGGGCAGGGGCGCCACCACGCCGCTGGAGCCGACCGCGAGGATCCGCCCCCAGCGCCGTTCCCGCATGCCGGGCAGCGCCTGGGCCACCAGCGCATGCTGCGGCTTGACCAGCACGTCGAACGCGGCGGCGATGTCGTCGGAGGTGAGGGTGGCGGCCGCGCCGGGCTTCGGGCCCGGGCCGTTGAGCACCAGGATGTCGACGGGTCCGAGCGCTTCGGTGCAGCGTTCGACGGCGGCCGCCGCACCTTCCGGGGTGCCCAGGTCCGCCTCGATGCCGATGGCGGTGTGCCCGGCGGCCTCCAGTTCGGCCGCGATCTCCTTGGCACGGTCCGGCCGCCGCCCGGTGACGGCGACGCGGACGCCTTCGGCCGCGAGGGCGCGGGCGATCGCGAGCCCCAGGCCGCCGGTGGACGCCGCCACGAACGCGGTCTTGCCGCTGATACCGAGATCCATCAGAGCCTCCCCGCCGCGGTGAAGTCCGGCGCCGCCGGTGCGCCCCCTGCCGGTACCCCCGCCGCCAGTGCAGACGGACGCGCGTCCAGTGCCGCGGCCGCCTCGGCCAGATGGTTGAGCATGCCCTGCCGGAGCACCTCCGGGAACGGTGCCCCGGGGGCGCGGACGCCGGCGTCGGCGATGAGGCCGCGCTGGCGCAGGCACTCCTTCCGGACGGGCAGCGCGATCCGGGCCTGCTGTTCGAAGTTGATCAGCGGCAGGTACGGCAGCAGCGCGTCCCGGGCGGCCTCGTACCCGTCGGACTGCCAGGCACGGACGCAGGCGATGAGGGCTTCCGGGTAGGAGAAACCGGTCATGGCCCCGGCCGCCCCGGACAGGAGCTCGTCCAGCAGCCCCTGGCCGCCGAGCCCGCCGAACACGGACACATCCAGCGCCGCGGTGAGTTCCGCGATAGCCACGGACGTGGGCGGGGCCTCCGCCTTGACCGCGATGACTGCGCGGCAGGCCTGCACCACACTGATGAGGGACGCGGTGCTGATGCTGACGCCGCTGGCCAGGGGGTAGTCCTGCAGCACCACCTTGGCGCCGGTGGCCTGGTGGATGGCGTTCAGGTGCGCGGTCACCACGGCGGGGTTCGCCGAGTTGGCCTGAACCATGACGGCGGCCAGGCGTCCGCCGGCCACCGCCTGCGCCGCCCGGACTTCCTCGACGGCCGCGCCGGTGTAGAGCGAGGTCACGCCCACCACGAGGGGCAGGTCCGTTTCCTCGACCACGACCTCCAGGACCAGGCTGCGCTCGGCCGGGGTCAGAGCGGCGGCCTCGCCGAAGACGCCCAGGACGGTGAGGCCGGTGGCGCCGATGGCCTGGTAGTACTCCACCAGCCCGGCCAGGCTGTCGGTGTCGACGTCCAGGGTGCTGCCCTGGAAGGGGGTGGCGACGACGCCCCAGACGCCGGGTGCCAGTGATTCCCGCATGGGGTTCTCCTTAGCTGGTTGTTCGTGCATTTTCAGCTGCTGCATGCTCAGCGTCCCGGCCAGACGGGCGGGCGCTTTTCCTGGAAGGCACGGACGCCCTCGGCCGAGTCCTCGCTGTCCAGCGCCGCCATGAGGGCCGGCAGCCGGAGGCCGCGGGCCTCGGTGGCGGTCAGGTGCCCGGTCCGGGTGACCATCTGCTTGACGGCCCGGACGGAGGTGGGGGCGCAGGCGAGGATCGCATCCAGCCAGCGCTGCACCGCGGCGTCGAGCTCTTCCGCGGGAACCACCTCGTTGACCAGTCCCATGGACTGCATCTCCGCCGCGTCGGCTTTCCGCCCGGTGAGGAGCATGCCCATCGCCTGGGTGTAGGGGATCCGGCGCACCAGCTGGTGGATGCCGCCGTCGAGCGCCAGACGGCCCACACGCGGTTCCGTCAGCCCGAAGCGGGCGGTGTCCGCCGCGACCACGATGTCCGCGCCGAGCACCATCTCCATGCCGCCGCCCAGGGCGTAGCCGTTGACCCGGGCGATCACGGGGACGTCCAGGGTGGTGCGCAGGCTGAGCCCGCCGAACCCGTTGGGGTCCAGGCCGGCCCAGTACTCCAGCCCGGTCTTGTCCACCGCAGCGCTGGACATGTCCGCCCCGGCGCAGAACGCCCGGGTGCCGGCGCCGGTGATGACAACGGCTCGGACGTCGGGGTCGGCTTCCAGCTGGTCCCAGATTTCGTTGAGCCGGGCCTGGGCGTGGCCGTCGACCGCGTTGAGCACGTGCTGGCGGTCGATCACCACCGTGGCGACGTGGTTCTCGATGGACAGGGTGACCTCGTCCACGGGTGCGGCGGATGAGGGGCCCGGCGTTTTGTCCCCTGACACAGGGCCTTCTACGGACACCGCGGTCACCGGAGCACCCCCAGCTGCTGCAGGCGCTCGATGGTCTCGGCGTCGAACCCGTTCTCCCGAAGGACCTCCACGTTGTGCTCGCCGAGGCGCGGCGCGACGCGGCGGACCGTGGGCGGGGTGGCGGAGAGCCGGATGGGGGCGTTAAGCATGCGCACCGTTCCGACGCCGGGGTGCTCGGCTTCCACGATCATGCCGTTGGCTTCCGTCTGCGCGTCGGCGAGGGCCTGCTCCAGCGTATGGACGGGCGCGTTCAGGAGGCCCTGGTCCTCCAGCCGGGAGGTCCAGTACTCGGTGGTGTTGGTGGCGATGCGCTCGCGGAAGATGGCCTGCAGCGCCGGCTTGTGGGCGAACTGCTGCTCCAGGTCCGCGAACTCGGGCCGCAGGGTGAGGTCCTCGTCCAGGCCCAGGGCCTCGGAAATCCGGGCCAGCGGGTCCGGGGTGAAGCCGCCCACCATGCACACGGCACCGTCGGTGGTTTCGAAGACCCCGCTGAGCGGCATGGCGCCCCAGTTGACCTCGTAGCCGCGGTTGAGCTGCATGCACGCCTCCTGCATCTGCAGGTGCAGCATGGAGTCGTACATCGTCACCTCCACCTTCTGCCCGACGCCGGACGCCTCCCGGGTGCGCAGCGCCAGCAGGATGCCCTGCATCAGGTGCATGCCGGTGATGTAGTCGCACAGCGTGGTGGGGTAGATCGCCGGCTTCTGGTCGTCGGACTCGCGCCGCCACATCACCCCGGAGTAGGCCTGCGCGATCGCGTCCTGGCCGCCCTTGTGCGAGTAGGGGCCCACGGGGCCGAAGCCCGTGCCGGAGGCCCAGATGATGCCGGGGTTCTGCGTTTTGAGGTCCTCGTAGCCGAAGCCCATCCGCTCCATCACGCCGGAGCGGAAGTTGCTGACCACCACGTCCGCGTCGGCCAGCAGCCGGCGCAGCACGTCCTTGCCCTCGTCAGTGCGGGTGTCCACCGAGATGCTGCGCTTGTTCCGGTTGATGGACAGGAAGATCGGGTTGTCCTGGCCGTCCTTGTCCGGGAACGAGTTGCGGGAGATGTCCCCGGCGCCGGGGCGTTCCACCTTGATGATGTCCGCGCCGTAGTCGCCCAGCAGCTGGGTGCAGGACGGGCCCATGAACACCTGCGTGAAGTCCACGATCTTGATCCCGTCCAGGGGGAGCGGGGTGCCGGCGGCGAGTCCGGCGGGGCGGGTGTCCGTCCCGGCGGCGGGGGCCGCCGTCGTGCGTTCTGCGGTGACGGTGCTCATGCCCCCACCACCGCGTCCACATCGAGGGTGGCGTTCGACGACGGGACGTCGCCGGGGTCCGCGCCGTGGCGGCGCATGCCCTCCTGGATGTCCAGGGCGGAGACGTCGCGGACGAGGGTGCCGTTCTGGACGGCGAGGGCGGCGGCGACGCCGACCGCCTGGCCCATGGCCATGCAGGGCGGGATCTCGCGGGACATTTTCTGCGCCTCCGGGGTGGCGGAGTAGTGCCGGCCGGCGACCAGGAGCTGGTCCACTTCCTTGGGCAGCAGGGAGCGGTACGGGTAGTAGTAGTCGCGGCCGCGGGCCACGGTGTCCGCGAAGTGCCGGCGGGAGGTGACGTCGTCCTTGGTCATGACGTACTCGCCCTCGAGCAGGCGGGTCTGCCGGACGCCCATCTGGGAGGCGACGTCCAGCATGTAGCAGTTCTCAAAGCCCGGCAGGTGGGCGCGGACGTAGTCCACGGCCTCGGAGATCCGGTCGCGGGCGGCGAACTCGGCGGCGGTCATGTCCGCCGGGTCCACGCCGTCGAATCCGGTCATGTGCGGGGCGTTGCACCAGACCACACCGTCGATGGGGGTCTTGAGCCACCACAGTTCCCAGGCGCCGCCGAGGAGGCGCTTGATCTTGCGGTTGATGGCGCGGGCTTCCTTCGGGTTGGCCTGCTCGAACGCTTCCGCGGCCTTCGTGTCCACGTTGCCGAGCCGGAACACCAGCGTGGTGAGGTAGCTGTCCTTGACGTAGCTGGCCCCGGCCCGGGAAGCGACGTCGATGTCTCCGGTGGTGTCGATGACGATGTCCGCCATGAACGCCTGCGGGCCGGACTTGGTCTCGCAGATCACGCCCTTCATCACGCCGTTGTCCACGATGGGGCGGGAGAACCAGGAGTGCAGGCGGAGGTTGACGCCGGCTTCGCGGACCAGGTCGTTGGAGACGCGCTTCCAGCCGTCCGGGTCGAACGCCGCGGCGTAGCAGACGGGCTTGGGGGTGGTGTGGGAATGGAAGTCGAAGGTGCCGTAGCGGCCCCACTTGTTCCAGAGTTCCTCGGAGGTTTTGCGGTCATCCGCCGGCGGGACGATGGCGAGGCCCAGTTTCTGCAGCCGTTCGACGTACTCGGAGACGATGCCGGTGACCGTGATTTCCTGGCCGTTGATCATGTCATCGAGCACCAGGACCATGCCGCCGGAGGCGAGGCCGCCCAGGGAGGAATAGCGTTCCAGCAGCGTGACGGAGGCGCCGGAGCGGGCTGCCGTCACGGCGGCGGCGACACCGGCGGGGCCGCCGCCCACCACCAGGACGTCGGAGCGGGAGATGACCGGGGCGGTGAGGCCCGCCGTCGTGGTGCGGAGGTCCAGGGAGCTTTGGGGGTCAAGGGGGTTCATGGGGATCCTTACTTTCCGACGAAGATGCCGTTGGTGCGGCGGGCCGCGAGGTACAAGACGATGCTGAGGATGGAGAGGACGGCGACGTACACCGGGAAGACCCAGGTGAGGTTCACGGACTGGAGCCAGACCAGCAGGTAGGAGGCGGTGCCGCCGAACAGGGCGACGCCGATCCCGTAGCCCAGGGCCACGCCGGTGCCGCGGCAGTTCTTGGGCATCAGGGACGTGCTGACCACGTTGTAGAGGGTCATGTTCAGGACCAGGACGACGGAACCGCCGAGCAGGACCGCCGCGAAGCCGCCAATGCCGGGCTGGACGTACATGAGCATGAGGAACACGGAGGGGATGGCCAGGATGCGGGTGATGAGGAACCAGCGGGACATGGACCGGCCGTCGGCCAGCTTGCCGATGATCCAGCTGCCGGCCACCAGGATCACGCCGAGGGCGGTGGTGAGGGCGAAGACCGCCGTCGGGTCCTCCTTGAAACCGCTGCGGGCGGCGCTGGGCAGGCCCACGTTCCAGGCGTAGTTGTAGGCCTGGGCCGCGCCGACGACGAAGATGATGGCGAGGACGGAGAGCCAGTGCTTGCGGACTCCGGTCCAGACGGCGCCTGAGGAGTTGTTGGCCATCTCTTCCGGACGCATGGTTTCCGGGAGGGCCCGGCGGAGGTAGATGACCACGAAGCCGAACACCGCGCCGATGATGAACGGCACACGCCAGCCCCATTCGGCCATGGCGGCGCCGCCGAGGGTGAGGCTGCAGAGGAAGCTGACCAGCGAGGCGAGCAGGATGCCGATGTTGACGTAGAAGGACATGATGCCGGCGACGTAGCCTTCGCGGCCGTCGGGCACCAGTTCCACGGCGTGCGAGGTGGAAAGCGGGGCCTCGATGCCGGTGGAGATGCCCTGCAGGATGCGGCAGGCCACCAGGATGATGCCGGCCCAGACGCCGATCTGTTCGTAGCTGGGGCAGACGGCGATCACGAGGGTGGTGCCGGCCATCAGCATGATCGACAGCAGCATGACCCTCCGTCGTCCGATCCGGTCCGCGAGGGTGCCGAGCATAATGCCGCCCAGCGGCCGGAACGCGAACCCGACGGCGAACACGGCGAGGGCGTTCAGCGTGGCGGAGAGGGGATCGGTGTTGGGGAAGAAGTTGGGGCCGATGAAGGCGGAGAGGAGGCCGAAAACCATCCAGTCGTACCATTCGAGGGCGTTGCCGAGGCCGAGGCCCAGGAGGCCTTTGCGGACTTCGGGGGTGAATTTTTTGGAGTTGTTGGTGTCTTGCTGGGCCGTGACGGCGCTGTCCGGCCTGGTGTTGTCAAGCATGGGTGTATCGAGCATGGACGTGTCCTTACGCTGACGCCTGGGGGAGGCGGGGGAGGGTATGACGCATCGCCGTCCGGGGTGTGCGGACGTTGAATGCGTGGCAAGGACTGTCAGCGGGCCGGTTCAGGCCGCGACAGTTGGGAAGCGATAGGGGCCGCTTGGGGTCGGCGCCGCTACCACGCGTGAGGTGCGTTAACCCAGATCGCTACGCATACCTCTTCGTAGCTGTTCTTGTACCAGTGCGGGGTGTCCGAGGAGAAGGTGATGGAATCGCCTTCCTCGAGCGTGTAGCACTCGCCGTCCAGGAAGATGTCCTTCCGGCCGGAGAGGATGATGCCGAATTCCTCGCCGCTGTGGCGGAAAGGGGTGCCGCTGGTGTCGTGGCCCGGAGGGCTGACAATCCACTGGGCTTCCAGGGCGCCGTTGAGGTCGGGCGTGAGCAGTTCATAGACCGCCTCGCCCACGGATTTCCTGGTGACGCCCTTGAGGTTGCGGCGTTCGGCCTTGCGGACCACCGGGGACCTGGTCTCTTCCTGGCCGATGAAGAATTTCCCCACCGGGATGTCCAGGCCGTGGGCCAGCTGCGCCAGGGTGGTGAAGGACGGGTTCGCCAGGCCGCGTTCGATCTGGCTGACGATGGCCGGGCTGAGGCCCGTAATCTCCGAGAGCTTGGCGAGCGTCATGCCTTTTTCCTTGCGCATGGAGCGGACCTTGTTGCCAACCGTGGCCAGAAGTGCGCTGGTGGCAAGGGGGGCGCTGCCCGTGGTGCTCTCGGCGGTCATTCGGTGTCCTTCATTGGGTGACCTGACTCACACAACTATAGTGAAGATTTTTAGCAGGTCAATGATTCTGTCCTGATTAAAGTGAAGATTTTTACGGGAGTGCGGTTTTTGGGGGCGGCGGTGGGGTGTGGAGCGAGGTCGGCCGCCAGGGTGACGCTACGCTGCCGCCGTGGACACCCCAAACACAAAGAAAGCTGGTGCAGTCGCGCGAGGCGTCTGCACCAGCAGGTAGTACGAATTTTCAGATTGCTATGAAACGTTACTCATTCGCGGCTCCCTTTGTCCCGGTTGTTCGCTTACCGGGTCTGTGCGTCGTCAGCCAGATGCCTCGACATCAGCCAACCGGCAACGACCATTGCTAGGCCAAGGACCATAAAGCCCCAGGCGCCCATGACATTCAGCGACAGGAAATTGGCCACCGACCCCACTCCGACAATGAGTGAATAGGCGCTAAGGACGATGTACAGCAGGCCAAAGCCCATCAGGAAGTTCCGGGCGCCCATGGGGTTGCTCCGGGACATGACCACTCCAATGACGCCGATGAGGGCCTGAATGATGTTCAGCAGCATCGAGACCTGGAAGACTCCCAGGAACAGGGCCGTGGAATTCGGTCCAACGATCGCCAATGAGTCGTACTGCGTGGTGACGCCCGGGATGAATCCCAGGATGCCCACGACGATAAGGACAATACCCACACCCATGCCGACGTTCTGGACATCCGTCCGTCCAAAGTGAACGCCATGAGCATGTGGAGATGCGGTAGTCATTTTCTGCCTCCAACCAATGATTGCGGACACTACCAATTTTACGGCCGGGTAGGGGAAAAAGCGCCCGCAAATGGGGCAGCCGAACTGAGGGTGGACTCCCTGGAACCGGGTGCGGAAGTGCCAATAATCGGCCGGTTGAGCCTGTCGCAACGGGCGGCCAGCCCCGCGCGTGGCACGATGGAACACGATGAAACTGCGCGCTGATCAGACCGGAGACCGTGGACTTCCGATGCCCTTGTGGCTGCAGGGAGCCCTCGAATCCGCGCAGGCTGCCGTCATCTCCGCACTGGTGGTGGCCGCCCCGATTGTCGCGGTGTGGGCCACGGCCGGTTTCCAGAACGGTGCCCCCGACGTCCTGGCGCGGCTCGCCGGCCAGGCGTGGATGCTGATCCACGGCGTTCCGCTGCTCCTGGACACCGCCGGCACCGGAGCCGTGGCGCAGCCGGAATCCGGCATCCTTTCGCTCACCCCGCTGGGGCTGACGCTCATCCCGTTCCTCCTCGCCTGGCGCGCCGGCCGGCGGCTGGCCCGGGCGTCCTACACGGACCAGCTCTGGCAGGCGCTGCTCGGCTCGTGGCTGATGTACGCCGGCTTCGGCCTGGCCACCGGCTTCGTGTGCCGCACGGACGACGTCGGTGTGGGCCTCTGGTCCGCAGCCCTCATCCCGCTGGTCCCGTTCGGGCTGGGCATGGTGATCGGCGCCCGCCGTGAGGCCGGTTCCTGGAGCCGCCTGATCGGCGTCGACGCCGTGGACTGGCTCGCCCGCACCAGCCAGCATTCGCGCTGGGCCGGCTCCTACCTGGGGTCCGCCATCAAAGCCGGCTTCGTGGCGCTGATGGCCAGCCTGGCGATCAGCTGCGCCCTGCTCGCCGCCACGTTGTTCATCCACTGGAACCTGGTGATCGCGGTGTATGAAGCGCTCGACGCCGGCGCCCTGGGCGGTGCCATCCTCACCATCGTGCAGCTCGGTTTCCTCCCCAACCTGGCGGTGTTCGCCCTCGCCTGGACGTCCGGGGCGGGCTTCGCCCTCGGCGTCGGCTCCCATGCCGGGGCGCTGGGCACCGCAGTCGGTCCGCTGCCGTCGATCCCGGTGTTCGCCGCACTGCCCGCCGGATCGCTGGACTTCGGGGCGGCCGCGCTGATAGTGCCCGTCATCGCGGGGACCCTGGCCGGCTGGTGGTTCCTCCGCGAGGGCGAGAACCACTTCGACGAATGGCTCTCCATCAAGATCCGCGCCCGCTGGTTCACCGCCTCGCTCTCCACCCTGGTGCTCGGCGTGATGGTGGGCGCTGTGGCCGGGCTGCTCGCGGCGGGACTCGCCTGGCTGGCCCAGGGTTCCGGCGGCATCGGGCGGCTCACCGAGATCGGCCCGGACCCGCTCACCACGGCACTGTTTGTCGCCGCGGAGGTGGGGATCGGCGTCGTGATCGGTTACGCCGCCGGACCGTGGCTGGAACGCCAGCAGAAACTGCGCGAAGCCGACCTCGAGGCATCCGCCCTCTGACGCGGCCCCGCTGACCTCAGGACCGGCGTCCGGCTGGCCTCAGAGTCAGCGGAAGCGCGGCAGCGAGTTCTCCAGCTGGGTCTGGCACTTGGATGCCGCCTGCTGGGTGAGGGCCTGCCGGCTGCATTGCTGGTACTCCCGCACCTGGTTGAAGAACAGGGCCGAAGACACCAGCAGGAGCACCTGCACGGCCAGCACCACCAGCCCGGAAATGGTCCCGAACAGCACAAACTTCGATTCCTTGTACCGGGCGTACCGCACCAGCACCATGATGCCCAGCACCGTCCCGGCCGCCGTCAGGAGCGCGCTCAGCCAGAGGTAACTGATGTCCAGCTGGTAGACGAAGAACGATCCCAGCACGGCCACAATGAAGCTGCGGAACAGAAGATGGGTCTTGGCCTCGGAGGCCTTGGCCGCGTCGCTGAGGGGGTGCGGGCCCTGCTGCCGGCTGCCCGGGCTGCCGGCGGGGTCGTTCGGGGGATTCATGTTTTCCAGCCTACGCGAGCGGCCCCATAAGCTAGGACAATGCGCATCGTAGTCCTCGTCTCCGGCACCGGCTCCAACCTCCAGGCCGTCATCGACGCCGTCACCGAGGGCACGCTCGACGTCGAGATCGCCGCCGTCGGCGCGGACCGGCCCGGCACCTACGGCGTGGAACGATCCGCCGCCGCCGGCATCCCCACCTTCGTCGTGGACTTCAAGGCCTACCCGGACCGGGCCGCCTGGAACGCCGCCCTGACCGAAGCCGTGGCCGCGTACTCCCCGGACGTGGTGGTGTCCTCGGGGTTCATGCGGATCGTGAGCGCGGACTTCATCGACGCGTTCGGCGGCAAATACCTCAACACCCACCCCGCCCTGCTGCCCGCGTTCCCCGGCGCGCACGGTGTCCGCGATGCCCTGGCCTACGGCGTGAAGGTCACCGGCTGCACGGTGCACTGGGCCGACGCCGGGGTGGACACGGGCCCCATCATCGCGCAGGAGGCTGTGGCGGTGGCCGACGGCGAGACCGAGGAATCCCTGCACGAACGGATCAAGGTGGTGGAGCGCCGGCTCCTGGTTTCCACCCTGGCCTCCCTCGCCGCCGCGGAGTAGCCGGAACCACCCGTTGCGCCATCAGATGGAGGGCTCTCCAGCGGCTTATAAGCACCAAAGATGATGGCGCAACCCGGGTAGCGGGGCCGGCTCAGGCCAGCTGGCGCTGCTTGGTCTCCGGGGCGAAGAACGCCATCCACAGCACGCTCAGCAGCACCAGCACACCGGCAATCGCGAACGACGTGGCCAGCCCCAGCTGCGGCCACAGGAACGCCGCGAAGACCAGCGGGCCGAAGCCGGCGCCGAGCCGGGAGAAGGTGGACGCCCAGCCGAAGCCCGAGCCGCGCAGCTCCGTCGGGTACAGCTCCGAGACATACGCGTAGAGCACCGGGATGGCCACCTGCACCACAAAGCCGAACACCAGCAGCCAGAACACGGCCGCCGTCGGGATGTCCACCACAATCGCGACGATCACCAGCGTGAGGGCGGACAGCGGGCCGGTCATCGCCAGGATCCACTTGCGGCCCACGCGCTCCACCAGCAGCGCGGCCACCACCACGCCCAGGAGCCCGACGGCGGCCATGGAGGCGGTGGTGAGGAATGCCTTGTACTCCTCGAATCCGGCGCCAATCAGGATCCGCGGCATCCACGTCAGCGAGAGGTAGTAGACCAGCAGGATGCTGAAGAACAGGGCCCAGGCCGCCGTCGTGATTTTCCAGTCGTACTGCCAGAGCAGGCGCAGCTGGGTCCAGGCGCTGCCGGCGGACAGCCGCGGGGCGTCCCTCGCCTCCGGCAGGCTGTAGGCGCGGGGCTCGGCGCCAGTGGCCGCGACGAGCTCGTCGATGACCTTCGCAGCCTCCTCCCGCCGGCCCTTGCGGATGAGGAAGAGTGGGGATTCGGGAACGCTGCGGCGGACCCAGAACACCAGCAGCGCGGGCAGCACCATCACCAGCATGGTCAGCCGCCAGTCCCCGTACAGGGCCACCAGCCCGGCGGAGACGAAGCCGCACAGCGCGGCGCCGATCGGCCACCAGCCGTCCATCGCGGTGAGGACCTTGCCGCGCTGCTTGCGGGGCGTGAACTCGCCCACCAGCGCATAGTCCACCGGGATGCAGCCGCCCAGGCCGAAGCCGGCCATAAAACGGAAGACGCAGAACCAGATGAAGTCGGGGGAGAACGCGCCGAGGACGGTAAAGAGCGAGAAGAGCAGCAGCGTGGCGGTGAACGCCTTCTTGCGCCCGATGGTGTCCGCGATGGTGCCCCAGATGAAGGCGCCGAGGGCCATGCCGATCAGGTTCGAGGTGCCGATCCAGGCGGCCTCGCCCGGGCTGAGGGACCAGTGCTTGGACAGCAGCGGGATCAGGATGCCGTTAAGGGTGACGTCCCAGGCGTCGAACATAAAGCCCAAGCCGCCGATCAGGAAGATCCGGCCCTGCACCTTCCAGCGCCAGGGCAGGTCCTGGACCACCTGTTCGCCGCTGGGCACAGTGGTGTACGTATTCATCTCAGCCTCCTGGGGAAAACTCTACGTGGCCGGGGCGGGGTGCGGTGCCCGCTTCATACTCCGGCGCGCGGGCATCCCGGCGGGACGGCAGGGGACGCCGACGCGATAAACTGGCCCCATCCCCACCACCCGCGGCCCCGCCGCGATATAAGACGGAGACTTTTGTGAGCTTCACGCAGCTTGACCGTGTATCCATCGACCGTGTCCCCATCCGCCGGGCCCTGATTTCGGTCTACGACAAGACCGGTCTGGAGGAGCTCGCGAGGGGCCTGCACGACGCCGGCGTCAAGATTGTCTCCACCGGCTCCACCGCCAAGAAAATCGCTGCCGCGGGCATCCCGGTCCAGGAAGTCGAGGAGGTCACCGGCTCCCCGGAGATGCTGGACGGCCGCGTCAAGACCCTGCACCCGCGCGTCCACGGCGGCATCCTCGCCGACCGCCGCGTCCCGGCCCACATGGACACGCTCACGTCGATGGACATCGAGCCGTTCGACCTCGTCGTCGTCAACCTCTACCCCTTCGTGGAGACCGTGAAGTCGGGCGCCGCGCAGGACGACGTCGTCGAGCAGATCGACATCGGCGGCCCCGCCATGGTGCGCTCCGCCGCGAAGAACCACGCCGCCGTCGCGATTGTGGTGGACCCGTCTTCCTACCACGATGTGGTGGCGGCCGCCGCTTCCGGCGGTTTTGACCTGAAGACCCGACGTCGGCTGGCCGCCAAGGCGTTCGCGCACACCGCCACCTACGACACCGCCGTGGCCAGCTGGACCGCCAGCCAGTTCCTCGACGAGGACGGCGACGGCGTCATCGACTGGCCCGCGTACGCCGGCCTGTCCCTGGAGCGCTCCGAGGTGCTGCGCTACGGCGAGAACCCGCACCAGCAGGCCGCGCTCTATGTGGACAAGGCCGCCCCGGCCGGCATCGCCCAGGCCGACCAGCTGCACGGCAAGGCCATGAGCTACAACAACTTCGTCGACGCCGACGCCGCCCTGCGCGCCGCATTCGACTTCGCCGAGCCCGCCGTCGCGATCATCAAGCACGCCAACCCGTGCGGCGTGGCCGTGGGGTCCGCCTCCGCGGCAGACCCCATCGCGGACGCGCACGCCAAGGCCCACGCCTGCGACCCGGTCTCCGCGTTCGGCGGCGTGATCGCGGCGAACCGCACGGTCACCGCCGGCATGGCCCGGACCGTCGCCGGCATCTTCACCGAGGTGGTGATTGCACCGGGCTTCGAGGACGAGGCCGTGGAGATCCTGTCCAAGAAGAAGAACATCCGACTCCTCGCCCTGCCCGAGGGCTACGGCCGCTACCCCTCCGAAATCCGGCAGGTCTCCGGCGGTGTGCTGGTGCAGATGTCGGACAGGGTGGACGCCGACGGCGACAACCCGGCCAACTGGACCCTGGCCGCGGGTGAGGCCGCCGACGCCGAGACCCTGGCCGACCTCGCCTTCGCCTGGACCGCGTGCCGTGCCGCCAAGTCCAACGCCATCCTGCTGGCCAACCACGGCGCTGCCGTGGGCATCGGCATGGGCCAGGTCAACCGGCTCGATTCCTGCAAGCTTGCTGTCGAGCGCGCCAACTCGCTCGGTGTGGCTGTGGATTCCGCGGTGGAGGGCGCCGGCGGTGCGGCTGGCCCATCGACAGCAGAGGCGGCCGCCGCGCCGGAGCGTGCGCGCGGCGCCGTGGCGGCGTCGGATGCGTTCTTCCCGTTCGCCGACGGCCTGCAGATCCTGATCGACGCCGGCGTCCGCGCCGTGGTCCAGCCCGGCGGCTCTGTCCGCGACGACGAGGTCATCGCCGCAGCCAACGCTGCCGGTATCACCATGTACTTCACCGGCGCCCGGCACTTCTTCCACTGAGCCGCCCCCTCAAGGCGCGGCGGCCGCCGTCGGGCTCTGTGCGCGCAGCGGGCATGTGCCCCGGGATGTACCAAGAATGGACATGCCCTCCCTACCCGGGAGGGCATGTCCATTTTTTGTGGCCAGAAGCGGGCATATGGGGCCTATGTCCGAGCGTGGGCGTATGCGGAGGGCATGTCCCGTGGAGGAACTGGGGACGAGCGGGCTCGGGGGAGTAGTTGCACTCGGGGGACATGCTCATTGTTCGGGCTGGCTGGCGGGCATATAGGGACTATGTCCAAGCGTGGACGTATGCGGAGGGCATGTCCCGTGGAGCAGTCACACATCCCCGCACGCAAAAGCGGGGCCACCTGGGCCCATCCCCACTGCTGGAGATGGGCCTCGAGTGACCCCGCGCTTGTATGGCTGGGAGCGAGTCCTAGGCGGCGGAGGATGCGCTGCTGTAGGCCTGCTGGATGACGGAGCCCCAGTACGGGCCGTACATCGTGGTGGACTTGCTGCCGTAGCCGTAGCTGTTGACCGAGTTCTGGTAGCCGGTGGAGCTGGTGCCGATGAACCACGGACCGCCCGAGGAGCCGCCGGTCATGTTGCACGGGATGCCCTGGCTGTTGAACTGCGGGTTGTAGGGGTCGTTCGTGGCGGTGCCGCTGCAGCTCTTGAGGGACTCGCCGTCGAAGGGCCGCGCGGCGGGGTAGCCGAAGGCCTTGTAGGTGAGGCCGCGGGCCGCGTTGAACTGCACGCCGGAGGCGCCCACCACGTCGGCGAGCCGCTGGCCGTTGAGGGTGTTCATCACCGCAAAGCCGGTGTCATAGGCCATGTCGCCACCGGAGCTCCACTGGGTGGGGGCGTAAAGGGCCTTGGCCGTCCACATGCCGTACGGGGCCGAGCCGTTGAGGTAGGCCGGGACGAACGTGAACTTGGTGGCGAAGGCGCCCGGGCCCTCGTTCAGGCAGTGGCCCGCCGTCGACACCGTGCTCTTGTTCGTGGAGGACACCGAGTTGGCCGAGCAGACGTAGTTGGCGCCGCCCAGGGTGAAGAACACCTTGCCGATGTGCTTGACCGGGGTCTCGCTGGCGTTCGCCTTCGTGTCCACGGCCTTGGCCTGCTGCTGCGGGGCCTGCGCCTCGACGGTGGCGGGCGCTCCGGCCTCCGCCGGACGGTTCAGGCCGGCCTTCGAGTTCGCGCTGCGCTGCAGGGCCCGTTCGGCCAGGACGTCGCCGGGGATGGCGTTGCGCATCCGCTCTGCGGTCCAGTATTCCGCTCCGCCGGTCTCTACGACGGTGTGGCTGGTGACCCCCGACGATTCGGCCGGTGCCTTGCCGGATCCCGGGGCGGCGTTCGCTGCGCCCGCGGCGCTCAGTGCCAGCAGCGCCGCGGCCGAGAGGCTGAGAAGGCTGGTGGCCAGAGTCTTGGGTGTTCTCATGGGTGTCCTAACCGGTGGAAAGCGGGGCGGCCGCCGCTTGCGGCCGCGGTGATGGAACGAAACTACGGGACATTGACGGGCGTGTAAAGCATTTTGTCAATTCTTGTCACGGCTGGTTACTGCCGTCACGGAGCCGGGGGCGCACGACGCCGGTAGGCGGCAACGCTGCTCCCTCGGGTAAGTTAGGGGTGTTGAGATAACACAAGATTCCGGAAATACCCAGACCTTCAGGGAGACGCCCGAGCAATGGCAAAGATTATCTATACCCACACCGACGAAGCGCCGATGTTGGCCACCTATTCGTTCTTGCCGATTGTCGAAGCCTTCGCTTCGACGGCCGGTGTGGAAGTGGAGACCCGCGACATCTCGCTGGCCGGCCGCATCATCGCCGCTTTCGGCGACTACCTCACCGAAGAGCAGCGGGTCAACGACGCCCTGGCTGAACTTGGCGCCCTCGCCAAGACGCCCGAGGCGAACATCATCAAGCTGCCCAACATCAGCGCGTCCGTGCCCCAGCTGAAGGCCGCCATCGCGGAACTCCAGGGCCAGGGCTACGCCCTTCCGGACTACCCGGACAACCCCTCCTCGGACGAGGAGACGGACATCCGCTCCCGCTACGACAAGATCAAGGGCTCCGCCGTGAACCCTGTGCTGCGCGAGGGGAACTCGGACCGGCGCGCGCCGCTCTCGGTCAAGAACTACGCCCGCCAGAACCCGCACAGCATGGGTGCATGGACCCCTGAGTCCAAGACCAACGTGGCCCACATGGAGGCCGACGACTTCCGCTCCAACGAGAAGTCCGTCGTTATCGGTGCCGACACCAACATCAAGATCCAGCTAGTCAAGGAAGACGGCACCGTCAAGGTCCTCAAGCGTGCCTTCCCGGTCCTCGCCGGCGAGGTCATCGACGGCACCGTGATGCGCGCCGCCGCCCTGGACGAATTCCTCGCCGCGCAGGTTGCCCGGGCCAAGGAAGAAGGTGTGCTGTTCTCCGCACACCTGAAGGCCACCATGATGAAGGTCTCGGACCCGATCATCTTCGGCCACGTCGTCAAGGCGTACTTCGCCGACCTGTTCGAGACCTACGGCGCGCAGATCGCCGCCGCGGGCCTGAGCCCCAACAACGGCCTCGCCTCCATCCTCAACGGCCTGGAAGACCTCCCCGAGGAGATCCGCGCCGACGTCGAAGCCGCCATCCAGAAGGGCCTGAACGACGGCCCCGAGCTGGCCATGGTGGACTCCGACAAGGGCATCACCAACCTGCACGTCCCGTCCGACGTCATTGTGGACGCGTCCATGCCCGCCATGATCCGCAGCTCCGGCCACATGTGGGGCCGCGACGGCCAGGAAGCCGACACGCTCGCCGTTCTCCCGGACAGCAGCTACGCCGGCATCTACCAGGTGGTCATCGACGACTGCCGCGCCCACGGCGCCTTCGACCCGACCACCATGGGCACCGTCCCGAACGTCGGCCTGATGGCCCAGGCCGCCGAGGAATACGGCAGCCACGACAAGACGTTCGAGATCGCCTCCGCCGGCACCGTGCAGCTGGTGGACGACGCCGGCACCGTGCTGATCGAGCACCAGGTCGCCCCGGGCGACATCTGGCGCGCCTGCCAGACCAAGGACGTGCCGATCCGCGACTGGGTCAAGCTGGCCGTCACCCGCGCCCGCGCCTCTGCCACTCCCGCCGTGTTCTGGCTGGACAAGGGCCGCGCCCACGACGCCCGGATGATCGCCAAGGTGGAGGAGTACCTCAAGGAGCACGACACCGAGGGCCTGGACATCAGCATCATGTCCCCGGAGGAGGCGACGGCGTTCACGCTGGAGCGCATCCGCAAGGGCGAGGACACCATCTCGGTGACCGGCAACGTGCTGCGCGACTACCTCACGGACCTGTTCCCCATCCTGGAGCTCGGCACCAGCGCCAAGATGCTCTCCGTTGTGCCGCTGATCAACGGCGGCGGCCTGTTCGAGACCGGCGCCGGCGGCTCCGCGCCGAAGCACGTCCAGCAGCTGGTCAAGGAAAACCACCTCCGCTGGGACAGCCTGGGCGAGTTCCTGGCACTGGCCGTCAGCTTCGAGCACTTGGCCACCACCACGGGCAACGCCCGTGCACAGGTCCTGGCCGACACGCTGGACCGCGCCACCGGCACCTTCCTGCTCGAGGACAAGTCTCCGAAGCGCAAGGCCGGGGAGCTCGACAACCGCGGCAGCCACTTCTACCTGGCCAAGTTCTGGGCCCAGGAACTGGCCCGCCAGACCGACGACGCCGAACTGGCCAAGGCGTTCACCGCCGTCTCCGGTGCGCTGGATTCGGGCGAAGACACCATCGTCGGCGAGCTCCTGGCCGTCCAGGGTTCCCCGGTGGACCTCGGCGGCTACTTCCACCCGGACGCGGCAAAGGTCACCGCAGCCATGCGGCCCTCGGCCAAGTTCAGCGAAGTGCTCTCGATGCTCAGCTAGTTCTGCCAGGCCGGCGTCCAGCCGGCAGCCACGCCCGACGGCGCACCGGAAATTTCCGGTGCGCCGTCGAGCGTTTCCGGTCATTCCGGCCGGGCACCCGTTGCCTGGACGGAGACCGTCGCCTAGGGTACTAAGCAAGCTTAGTTTCGGCTGGGGGCGCCGCAGAGGGCCGCCGGTCCGGAGCCGAGGTTGCCTACCCTGAGGAGCCATCCCATGTCAGAAGAGAGCAACATCCAGATCCCCGGCGCACCCTCCGTGGAGCCGCCGCAACTGGAGGAGCCCACCACGCCGCGGGAGCCGTTGCCGCCCAAGCCGGACCAGCAGGGCCCGGAGGCGGTGTCACCCACCGGCAGCCCCACCGGAGCCCCGGCGAACTCGCGGGCACAGTCCGGGGCGTACCTCACCACGGCGCAGGGGCTCCGCCTCTCCGACACGGACCACTCGCTGAAGGCCGGACGCCGCGGCCCGGTGCTGCTGCAGGACCACCACCTGCGCGAAAAGATCACCCACTTCGACCACGAGCGCATCCCGGAGCGCGTGGTCCACGCCCGCGGCGCCGGGGCGCACGGCGTCTTCCGGTCCTACGGGTCGGCGTCGAACATCACCCGCGCCGGATTCCTGGCCAAGGACGTCGAGACGCCCGTCTTCGTCCGCTTCTCCACCGTCCTGGGCTCCCGCGGCTCGGCGGACACCGTCCGGGACACCCGCGGCTTCGCCACCAAGTTCTACACCGATGAGGGCACCTTCGACCTGGTGGGCAACAACATCCCGGTCTTCTTCATCCAGGACGGCATCAAGTTCCCGGACATCGTCCACGCCGCAAAGCCGCACCCGGACCGCGAAATCCCGCAGGCCCAGAGCGCCCACGACACCTTCTGGGACTTCGTCTCGCTGCACACCGAGGCGCAGGCCCACACCATGTGGAACATGTCCGACCGGGCTATCCCGCGTTCCTACCGCACCATGGAGGGCTTCGGCGTCCACACCTTCCGGTTCGTCAACGCCGAGGGCAAGACCAGCCTGGTGAAGTTCCACTGGAAGCCGAAGCAGGGGGTGCACTCGCTGGTCTGGGAGGAAGCCCAGCTCATCAACGGCATGGACCCGGACTTCCACCGGCGGGACCTGGCAGACGCGATCGAGGCCGGCGCCCACCCGCAGTGGGAACTCGGCGTCCAGGTCTTCCCGGATACGGAGGAGGAATTCTTCGAGGGCATCGACCTGCTGGACCCCACCAAGTTCGTACCGGAGGAGCTGGCACCGGTCCAGCCGATCGGGCTGATGACGCTGAACGCCAACCCGGTGAACTACTTCGCGGAAACCGAGCAGGTGGCCTTCCACCCCGGCCACCTCGTCCCGGGCATCGACGTCACCAACGATCCGCTGCTCCAGGTCCGGCTCTTCTCCTACATCGATACCCAGATCAGCCGGCTGGGCGGCCCCAACTTCAGCCAGCTGCCCATCAACCGTCCGCACGCGCCCGTCAACGACATGCTGCGCGACGGCATGCACCAGGCGGCGGTGCACGGGGGAGCGGCGCCGTACCACCCGAACTCGCTCGACGGCGGCTGCCCGTTCCTGGCCGGTGCCGATGTCGGGGCGTTCATCGACGTTCCGGAAGAACTTGCGGCAGCGGTCAAGGAGCGGAAGTCGCCGGCCTCCTTCGACGACCACTACAGCCAGGCGCGGCTGTTCTTCCGCAGCCTGGCCCCGGTGGAACAGGACCACGTGATCCAGGCGTACACGTTCGAACTCGGGAAGTGCCGTGAGGAGGCGGTCCGCCAGCGCCAGCTGCTGGCGCTGGCCAACATCGACGCCGCCCTGTGCGCCGCCGTCGCCTCCGGGCTTGGCATGCCCGCCCCGGAGGCCACGGAACAGGTCGAAGATGCCGCCCCGAGCCCCGCGGTCTCCCAGATCGGCGGGGCCTGGCCGGTGGCCGGCCGCGTGGTGGGCATCATCGCCGACCAGGACAGTGACCTGGATGCCGTCCGTGCCGCACGGGCGGCGCTCGACGCCGCCGGGATCGTGCCGCTGGTGATCGCACCGGCCGGGGGATTCCTGGGCGGGCCCGACGGCGGGGTGCCGGTCCAGCGCACGTACCTCACGGCCCGCTCCACCGAGTTCGACGCCGTGATCATCGCAGCGTCGGGCGCGCCGGCACCGGATGCCGCGCAGGGGCGCGATGCCAAGGCCGGCGAGCCGGGAGCGTCGCTGGACCCGCGGGTTGTGCTGCTGCTGTCGGAGATGTTCCGGCACGCCAAGGCCATCGGCGGCTGGGGTCCGGCCGTCACGTGCCTCGACGCGGCGAGCATCCCCACGGACTCTGCCGGCATTGCCCTGGGGGACGGCCCGGACGACGTCGTCGCCCAGCTCACGGACCTGCTCGCGGCGCACCGCGCCTGGGAACGATTCCCGGCCGCCGGCGCCCGCGCCTAACGGTACCGGCGCCGGCGCCCAAGGTTAGGCGGCCGGCAATGTAGGAGGGAGGAGCCCGCTGGCTCCTCCCTCCTTCATGTTCCCGCCCGCCGGCGGGGCCTAGTCGTCCTTGCCTTTACCTTTGCCCTTAGCCCTCCCGCTGTCGGCGGGAGGCGCGGGCGCGACGGCGGGCGGGGGAGCCGCTGCTGCGGCCGCTGCTGCGGCTTCGGCCTGGGCGGCCGCCGCTGCCGCGGCCGCTGCTGCCTGCGCTGCAGCTTCCTGAGCGGCCCGTTCCTGCTCGGCGGCGACGCGGGCCGCTTCGGCTTCGGCCTGCCGGGCGCTGAGGTCGGCACGGACGGCGTCGACGGACTTCTGGATGCTTTGATGCCGTTTGAAGGAGACCTCGCCGCGGGCGGCCGCCTCGTCCAGCTGCAGCTTGAGCTCGTCGAGGTGCTTCAGCGAGGTTGCGGGGTCATCGGCCGCGGCTGCTTCGGTGACGGACAGGACCAGGGACTGCAGTTGCCGTGCGGCGTCCCGGTCCAGGTCGGGTGGCGCGGTGCACCCGGCCAGGGCGGCGGTGAGCACTGCCGTGCCGAGGAGCCAGCCCGCAAAAAGCGGCCGGCTGCGGCGGGGGTGCAGGGACGTCAGGTTCATGGTTCCACACTCTTTTGCAGTTCCTGCAGGTGCTGGCCCAGGTCCCCGGTCACGGCAGGATAAGGCACGACGGCGGGTGGCTCCGGCGCCGCGAGGGCAACGGCGGCCGCGACGGCCCCTGTCACAAGCGCCAGCAGCAGGAGGGTCAGCAGGACCTGGTTCCGGCGGCGGACCAGCCGGAAGCGGCCGGCGGCCCGGGACGCCAGCGACCGGTGGTCTGCCCGCGGGACGGTGACGGCGTCCGGGTCCAGCACGTGCCCGGCCCGTGCGCCGGGGCCGCGTCCTGCGGGGGCCGGCGAAGCGGCAATAGCGGCGGTCAGCGGAGCGGCCTGGGCGGAGGGACCTGCCAATGGTGCGGAAGCCGTGCCGGGGCCTGCTTCGGCGGGGGAGAACCGCGGGGGCCGGGCCGGCGGGGCGGGCAGGACGCGCGTGCGCTCTTCCGCCAGGATCCCTGGCAGCGAACCGGGTGAGACGAGGGCGTGCCGCAGCGCCACTTCGATGTCCGGGGCCGAGGGGCGGTCAAGGGGATCCAGCGCCGTCATGGCCCGGATCAGCTGGGCCCATTCTGCGGGGACGGAATCGGGGATGGCAGGAGCTCGGTGCAGCCTGGCGACGGCGGATTCCACGGCACTGCCTGGGTACTCGAGTTCACCCTTGATGCATTCGAGCAGGACCAGGCCCAGGGAGTAGATGTCGCTGGCCGGTCCCAGGTCGGCGCCCCGGGACTGTTCCGGGCTCAAGTACGCGGCGGTCCCCACCATGGTGCCGGTGGCGGTCAGCCTGGTGCCGTCCACCAGGCGGGCAATCCCGAAGTCAGTGAGCTTCGGCCGCAGCGGTTCCCCGGGGCGGACCGGAACCAGGAGGATGTTGGCCGGTTTGATGTCCCGGTGGACGATGCCGAGCGAGTGCACGTAGGCGAGGGCGTCCGCTACGCCGGCGCCGACGACGGCGACCTCATCCAGCGGAAGGGGGCTGTGACGGATCCGGGTCCGGAGGTCCTGGCCCTCCACCAGCTCCATGGTCAGGAACGGGCGGGGTTCTTCCGGGACGCGGGTGTCCGTGCCGGCGTCGAAGAGCGTGACCAGGCTTGGATGGTTCAGGGTGGCCAGCAGCTCGATTTCGGCCTGCTGGCGGCGGAGTTCGTCAGCATCAGCGGACTGCGGGGCAAAAAGCTTGAGGGCAACGTCGCGGCCCAGGTTCACGTCCGTGGCGGTGTAGACGGACGACATTCCGCCCCGGCCAATCACTTCCCCAAGCCGGTAGCGGCCGCTCAAGAGCTCGTCCGTCATGGCTGTGGGCGAACTGTTGTCCACACTGTCCCCGTTTCTTCCCCCCGGGCGCCAAGGCGGCGCCCCTCATGAATGATACCGGGACGGGTATCGGTCCCCGCACTGCGGCCGTGGACCAACGGCCGCTGTGCGGGACAGATGTTCTGCATTCCACGTGCCGTTGGGTCCCCCAGCGGACCCAACGGCGGAATGCTGTTTTGCCGGTGCCTCTTTGTCGTTGGGTCCCCCAGCGGACCCAACGGCGGAATGCTGTACCGGAATCTGTGAGGCCGTTGAGTCCCCCAGCGGACCCAACGGCTTCGCTCCGGCCTCACAAGACCTGGCGGGAGCGGCCTCCCTAGGGCGGGCGTTCCTGGTGGTGCGGGGACGGTCTGCGGCGGGTACGCGGTCCAGCCTGACGGGCCCGCGTGGGACGCAGCGGGCCGTGCGCCGGTGGCGTGGCGCCGGGTGGGTACGGCGAAGAAGGGGCGCCGGAATGCCGGCAGTGGACGGTGGCGTCCATCGGGATCTCCTGAATGACTGTAGGCGGGCGCTCAATGGCAGCCCGAGTGGCCGTGCTCTGTGGAGGGCAGAGACGGCTAACTAGTCAGGAGATGAACCGGGGTCAGCGGCGACGGCTGAGTGCTCGTGCTGCAGCGGACCACGGATTGGTTCTGCGCCGGCGGTGGGGATCACGAGGTACTGGCTGGGCAGCCAGGCGGCTGCGCTGCCGGGACCACCGGACGTGAGGGTGTTGGCGGATCCGGAGCCGGGAGCCGCCGGCAGGGCGTTGGGAGCGGGCAGACCTGTCCCGTTGGGCCACGGTCCGGGTCGTTCTTTGCCGTCAGGTGCGTCAGGCGCAGTTCCGCCAGGGGCCGAACCTGCCGGAGGCGCACTGCCGGGATGGTGGCCGTCCCCGGCCGGCAGGATCTCTGGATCCAGCACCGGCAGGTACAGCGCCGCGCCAAAGAAGTCGGTGTGTCTTCCGGCGGTGCCCTCTTGCAGCCCGGACAGGGCTTCGCCGCTGACATCGCAGTCGGCAGGGATATCCGCGGCAGGCAGCGCGGCGGGCACCGCGGGGGCAGGGGCGGCGGGCACTGTGTCACTCAGTGACAGGTCCGCGACAGTTGGATCAGTAACCGGTACGGGGGTTCGGGGGGTTTCTGCCGGGAGGGGGTCGGTCACCAAGGGGTCGGTGGGAGCCGGGACAGGCAGGGCAGGGTCGGTGGGTGACTCTGTGGGGGTTGTTGGGGGCGACGGGGATGCCCCGGGCAGCGGGGGTGTGGGGGTGGGGTTCGGCGTGGGGTTGGTGGGGGTCGGCGT
>NZ_JBQQCH010000017.1:0-5410 GCF_052245515.1 Pseudarthrobacter sp. 1C304
AACTGTGATGTTAGAACTGTGGTGTTGTTATTCAGTTGTTGGTTCCTGTGCAACATCTCGCCGTGGTGGCGGGTTTGTTGGTTGGGAACCACATAGTGGACGCAAGCAGTCTTGTTTCTTTGTACCCTGCTTCTTGGTGTGAACGTCTTTTGAATCCGTTCACGAAGAGGGTGTGTGGTGTAAGTTATCGGCCTATTAGTACCGGTCAGCTTCACGAGTCGTTAGTCCTCGCTTCCACATCCGGCCTATCAACCCAGTGGTCTGGCTGGGGGCCTCTCACACACAAGGTGTATGGAAATCTCATCTCGAAGCGAGCTTCCCGCTTAGATGCTTTCAGCGGTTATCCCATCCGAACGTAGCTAATCAGCGGTGCACTTGGCAGTACAACTGACACACCAGAGGTTCGTCCGTCCCGGTCCTCTCGTACTAAGGACAGCCCTTCTCAAATTTCCTGCGCGCGCAGCGGATAGGGACCGAACTGTCTCACGACGTTCTAAACCCAGCTCGCGTACCGCTTTAATGGGCGAACAGCCCAACCCTTGGGACCTACTCCAGCCCCAGGATGCGACGAGCCGACATCGAGGTGCCAAACCATGCCGTCGATATGGACTCTTGGGCAAGATCAGCCTGTTATCCCCGAGGTACCTTTTATCCGTTGAGCGACGGCCATTCCACAATGTACCGCCGGATCACTAGTCCCGACTTTCGTCCCTGCTCGAGATGTCTCTCTCACAGTCAAGCTCCCTTGTGCACTTACACTCGCCACCTGATTGCCAACCAGGCTGAGGGAACCTTTGGGCGCCTCCGTTACTTTTTAGGAGGCAACCGCCCCAGTTAAACTACCCATCAGGCACTGTCCCTGACCCGGATTACGGGCCGAAGTTAGATGTCCAAAGTGACCAGAGTGGTATTTCAACGATGACTCCACCCGAACTGGCGTCCGGGCTTCAACGTCTCCCACCTATCCTACACAAGCCACTCCGAACACCAATACCAAACTATAGTAAAGGTCTCGGGGTCTTTCCGTCCTGCTGCGCGTAACGAGCATCTTTACTCGTACTGCAATTTCGCCGAGTTTATGGTTGAGACAGCGGGGAAGTCGTTACTCCATTCGTGCAGGTCGGAACTTACCCGACAAGGAATTTCGCTACCTTAGGATGGTTATAGTTACCACCGCCGTTTACTGGGGCTTAAATTCTCAGCTTCGCCTTGCGGCTAACCGGTCCTCTTAACCTTCCAGCACCGGGCAGGAGTCAGTCCGTATACATCGTCTTGCGACTTCGCACGGACCTGTGTTTTTAGTAAACAGTCGCTTCCCCCTGGTCTCTGCGGCCCTGATCCCCTCCCGCCAGCAAGTGGCGTTCAAGGTTGGGGCCCCCCTTCTCCCGAAGTTACGGGGGCATTTTGCCGAGTTCCTTAACCATAATTCTCTCGATCGCCTTAGTATTCTCTACCTGATCACCTGTGTCGGTTTGGGGTACGGGCGGCTAAAACCTCGCGTCGATGCTTTTCTCGGCAGCATAGGATCACCAAATCCCCCCATACGGGGGTCCCATCGGGTCTCAGGCATCATGAACGGCGGATTTGCCTACCGTTCGCCCTACATCCTTAGACCGGGACAACCATCGCCCGGCTTGGCTACCTTCCTGCGTCACACCTGTTAATACGCTTGCCTCCCAGGATCAGGTCCCGCGCTCCACCAAAACCCTTCACCCACAAGGGGTGTCGGGCAGGTCTCGGGCGGTTAGTATCCCCTGTTCAGCATGGGCGGTTTTTCGCCGGTACGGGAATATCAACCCGTTGTCCATCGACTACGCCTGTCGGCCTCGCCTTAGGTCCCGACTTACCCAGGGCAGATTAGCTTGACCCTGGAACCCTTGATCATTCGGCGGACGGGTTTCTCACCCGTCTTTCGCTACTCATGCCTGCATTCTCACTCGTGTAGGCTCCACCGCTGGTTTACACCGCGACTTCACTGCCCACACGACGCTCCCCTACCACTCCAGACGCCTGAACCACAAGGGCTTGGCACATGTCTGAAATCCACAACTTCGGCGGTGTACTTGAGCCCCGCTACATTGTCGGCGCGGAATCACTTGACCAGTGAGCTATTACGCACTCTTTTAAGGATGGCTGCTTCTAAGCCAACCTCCTGGTTGTCTTCGCAACTCCACATCCTTTCCCACTTAGCACACGCTTAGGGGCCTTAGTTGGTGGTCTGGGCTGTTTCCCTCTCGACTATGAAGCTTATCCCCCACAGTCTCACTGCTGCGCTCTCACTTACCGGCATTCGGAGTTTGGCTGACGTCAGTAACCTTGTAGGGCCCATTAGCCATCCAGTAGCTCTACCTCCGGTAAGAAACACGCAACGCTGCACCTAAATGCATTTCGGGGAGAACCAGCTATCACGAAGTTTGATTGGCCTTTCACCCCTACCCACAGCTCATCCCCTCCATTTTCAACTGAAGTGGGTTCGGTCCTCCACGACGTCTTACCGTCGCTTCAACCTGGCCATGGGTAGATCACTTCGCTTCGGGTCTAGATCACGCCACTGCAACGCCCTGTTCAGACTCGCTTTCGCTACGGCTTCCCCACACGGGTTAACCTCGCGACGTAACACTAACTCGCAGGCTCATTCTTCAAAAGGCACGCCGTCACCACAACACAGCAAGCTATGATGGCTCCGACGGATTGTAAGCACACGGTTTCAGGTACTGTTTCACTCCCCTCCCGGGGTACTTTTCACCTTTCCCTCACGGTACTGGTCCGCTATCGGTCATTAGGGAGTATTTAGGCTTATCAGGTGGTCCTGACAGATTCGCACGGGATTTCTCGGGCCCCGTGCTACTTGGGATACTTCACCAGGCGGTACACAACATTTCGGTTACGGGGCTCACACCCTCTCTGGCCGGCCTTTCAAGACCGTTCACCTATGCCTGTACTACTCACCTTCCCAGCCCGGCAGAGCTGGAGTGGGAAGTCCCACAACCCCGACCATGCAACGCCCGCCGGCTATCACACATGGAACGGTTTAGCCTGATCCGCGTTCGCTCGCCACTACTGACGGAATCACTATTGTTTTCTCTTCCTGCGGGTACTGAGATGTTTCACTTCCCCGCGTTCCCTCCACGCACCCTATGTGTTCAGATGCGGGTCACCAGGTAACTCGCGCCCCTGGCGGGGTTTCCCCATTCGGACACCCTGGGATCACAGTCCGGTTATCGACTCCCCCAGGCTTATCGCAGATTCCTACGTCCTTCTTCGGCTCCTAATGCCAAGGCATCCACCGTGTGCTCTTAAAAACTTGACCACAAAAGATCAAGGAGTAATTTCGAGAAAACCATGGAACCAGACGCAACACACCCACCACCCAAAAGGCAGCAAGCACATCACGACAGATCCAGGTTCATATTTCTTGGAAATTGCTTCTTATAAAAGATGCTCGCGTCCACTATGTAGTTCTCAAACAACAACCCCGTACCACACACCCCACACACACTTACATGCATGATCGGTGCAGCCAGGAAACCAGAAACAAACAAGCCCCGCACCCCACACCCCGCCCCCAAAAAGGGACGAACCATGAACCACGGCCCTGTTGCCTCAGGACCCAACAGTGTGCCAAACACTACCCGGCGATACCTACCAGCAGACGTTCCAGGACCCTCCAACCCCGAAGGGAAAGAGTGTCCGTACTAGCTGCCGGCGAGTGCCGCCAGGCACCTATTTGTTGATATTCCACCCGTGAGCACCCGCCGCAGAACAAACGTCTGCGCAACGGGCGTACTCCTGACAACACCACCACACCCGCATACACGGGGCAGGGTTGTTGTAGGCGCTCCTTAGAAAGGAGGTGATCCAGCCGCACCTTCCGGTACGGCTACCTTGTTACGACTTAGTCCCAATCGCCAGTCCCACCTTCGACAGCTCCCTCCCACAAGGGGTTAGGCCACCGGCTTCGGGTGTTACCAACTTTCGTGACTTGACGGGCGGTGTGTACAAGGCCCGGGAACGTATTCACCGCAGCGTTGCTGATCTGCGATTACTAGCGACTCCGACTTCATGGGGTCGAGTTGCAGACCCCAATCCGAACTGAGACCGGCTTTTTGGGATTAGCTCCACCTCACAGTATCGCAACCCTTTGTACCGGCCATTGTAGCATGCGTGAAGCCCAAGACATAAGGGGCATGATGATTTGACGTCGTCCCCACCTTCCTCCGAGTTGACCCCGGCAGTCTCCTATGAGTCCCCACCATCACGTGCTGGCAACATAGAACGAGGGTTGCGCTCGTTGCGGGACTTAACCCAACATCTCACGACACGAGCTGACGACAACCATGCACCACCTGTAAACCGACCGCAAGCGGGGCACCTGTTTCCAGGTATTACCGGTTCATGTCAAGCCTTGGTAAGGTTCTTCGCGTTGCATCGAATTAATCCGCATGCTCCGCCGCTTGTGCGGGCCCCCGTCAATTCCTTTGAGTTTTAGCCTTGCGGCCGTACTCCCCAGGCGGGGCACTTAATGCGTTAGCTACGGCGCGGAAAACGTGGAATGTCCCCCACACCTAGTGCCCAACGTTTACGGCATGGACTACCAGGGTATCTAATCCTGTTCGCTCCCCATGCTTTCGCTCCTCAGCGTCAGTTAATGCCCAGAGACCTGCCTTCGCCATCGGTGTTCCTCCTGATATCTGCGCATTTCACCGCTACACCAGGAATTCCAGTCTCCCCTACATCACTCTAGTCTGCCCGTACCCACCGCAGATCCGGAGTTGAGCCCCGGACTTTCACGGCAGACGCGACAAACCGCCTACGAGCTCTTTACGCCCAATAATTCCGGATAACGCTTGCGCCCTACGTATTACCGCGGCTGCTGGCACGTAGTTAGCCGGCGCTTCTTCTGCAGGTACCGTCACTTTCGCTTCTTCCCTACTGAAAGAGGTTTACAACCCGAAGGCCGTCATCCCTCACGCGGCGTCGCTGCATCAGGCTTTCGCCCATTGTGCAATATTCCCCACTGCTGCCTCCCGTAGGAGTCTGGGCCGTGTCTCAGTCCCAGTGTGGCCGGTCACCCTCTCAGGCCGGCTACCCGTCGTCGCCTTGGTGAGCCATTACCTCACCAACAAGCTGATAGGCCGCGAGTCCATCCAAAACCACAAAAAGCTTTCCACCCCCCACCATGCGATGAGGAGTCATATCCGGTATTAGACCCAGTTTCCCAGGCTTATCCCAGAGTTAAGGGCAGGTTACTCACGTGTTACTCACCCGTTCGCCACTAATCCCCGGTGCAAGCACCGGATCATCGTTCGACTTGCATGTGTTAAGCACGCCGCCAGCGTTCATCCTGAGCCAGGATCAAACTCTCCGTTGAAGTAAAACAGACACAACCAACACCCCCGGGAAAACGGGA
>NZ_JBQQCH010000018.1:0-2739 GCF_052245515.1 Pseudarthrobacter sp. 1C304
CGATTCACAGCCCCACAAGAGGATCCCCACCCTACTCCGGCACGCTCAACAGCGAACCATATTTCAGGCCATTCAGAAGGGGGTCGGTCGCACTCTCTCCGCATCAGCGGCGGCGACTCGAATAACTCTACACACGAACCACCACCAAAACAAATCCACCCCCAACACCACCCCACCACCCCCCAAAAACCCCGCCACCACAACGAACCCCCATCCCCACAGCCTCCACAGGAGACCCGAAATCTGAAAAGCCGGCCCGTGAGGTGCATCACCGGCGGGCCAGGGACTGTGCGGTTGCCATCAGGGAGTGATGGCTGATCGCCGGAGACACCGGCCAGGTTGCGCCAGCTTTGTCTCCTGCTACTCCTATGCAGCTGCAGGATGCGCTCTTTGGCGTGGCAGCTGTGGGCAACGCCGTCATCGGGGTGGTCCAGGAATACCGCGCCAAACGGTCGCTGGACCGGCTCGCCGTCCTCGAGGCTCCGCTGGCCCGGGTCCTCCGCGACGGTTCTGTGCGGGAGATCCCGACCGCCGACGTCGTGCTTGACGACGTCCTGATCCTCCGGGCCGGCGACCAGGTCACCGCCGATGCCACGGTGCTGGACAGCAGGGGGCTGGAAGCTGATGAATCCCTCCTCACCGGTGAGTCGGATTCCGTGGACAAGGACGCAGGGGCGGAAGTGCTGTCCGGCTCAATCATGGTGGCCGGCCGGGGCACAGCCCGGGTGATCCGGGTGGGCGCTGAATCGTTCTCGAGCCGGATCGCTGCCGGCGCTAAGAGATTCTCGCTGGTCAACTCGGAGATCCGGAACAGCCTCGACCGCATTCTCGGCTGGCTCGCGTGGGCGCTGCTGCCGGTTGCCCTCATTGTCGCCAACGGTGAGATGCAGTCCCGGGGCGGTTGGCAGGAGGCGATCGCCAGCGGCGCGTGGGGCAGACGCCCTGGTTGGTGTGATCGCGAGTGTCATAGCCATGATCCCGCTGGGCCTGGTTCTGCTCTCGAGTGTTGCGTTCGCCGTGGGCGGGGTGCGGCTGGCAGGCAACAAGGTGCTTATCCAGGAACTCGCGGCGGTGGAGGGCCTGGCGCGCGTCGATGTCCTCTGCCTCGACAAGACCGGCACGCTCACCGAGGGCGGCATCATCTTCGACGGCGTGCACGAGCTGGCCGAGCCGGCAGAGCGTGGATGGGAGCACGCTCTTGGCTGGTTCGGGGCGGACCCCGAGGCGAATGCGACGTCCCGGTGCCTTAGAGCGTTCTTTGAGCACGACGGCGGCTGTCCGGCGGTCTCATCGGTTCCGTTTTCGTCCGCCCGCAAATGGAGTTCGGTGACGTTCGACGGCGGGAGCCCCGGCTCTGGCTCCTGGATTCTTGGCGCCCCGGAAATTGTGCTGGCGTCGGGAGCCGACGGCGGCGCGGGACCTGCTGGCAGTGCGGCACTGGACAGGGCTGGCCGTCTCGCCGAATCCGGCTTGCGGACCGTGATTCTGGCCTATGCAGCCGGCGCCAGCATCACACCAGAGAACCCCACGTTGCCGGCAGCGGTGACACCCGTTGTTGTGCTCACATTCCGGGAACAAATCCGCCCCGATGCCCGGCGGACGCTGGACTACTTCCGCGACGAGGGCGTGGACGTGAAAATCATCTCGGGGGACAACCCCCGGACGGTGGCCGCGATTGCGCGCAGCGTGGGCCTGGACGCCGGGGAGGGCTATGACGCTAGGACGCTGCCGGCGGACCCGGTCCGGCTGGAAGAGGTGATGGGCGCGCACGCCGTGTTCGGCCGCGTGAGCCCGGACCAGAAACGGGACATGGTGGCGGCACTCCAACGGCGCGGGCACACCGTTGCCATGACTGGGGACGGCGCCAATGACGTCTTGGCCTTGAAAGAGGCCGACCTTGGCATCGCCATGAACTCCGCGGCAGCCGCCACAAAAGCCGTGGCCCGGCTGGTGCTGCTGGATGGCCGGTTTGAGCGGCTGCCCGCCGTGGTGGCCGAGGGGAGGCGGGTCATCGCCAACATCGAGAGGGTCTCCAAGCTGTTCCTCAGCAAAACGGCCTACTCGATCGCCATCGCTGTTAGCTTCGGGCTCCTCTCCCTCCAGTTTCCTTTCCTGCCGCGCCAGCTCTCGTTCACCGACGGCCTGACCATCGGAATACCGTCCTTCTTCCTCGCGCTGATGGCCAACGCCACCCGCTACCGGCCCGGATTCCTGCGCAGGTCCCTATCCTTCGCAATCCCTGCCGGGCTCATTGTCACCGCGTCGCTGCTGGGGCTGAACCTTTACGCAGCGTCGCGCGCAGCGGCGGCGGCACCGGAAGCGGCTGCGGCGTCGCTGCAGTCAGCATCAGTGCTGACGCTGTCGGCACTGGGCCTGTGGATTCTCGCGGTGGTGGCACGTCCCCTGGATGGGAAGAAGCTGGCGGTGGTGCTCGCAATGTTCGCCTGCCTCGTGCTCCTGCTCAGCGTCCCGCCCGTCCGGGACTTCCTCGAGCTGGCGCTGCCGCCGGCAGACCTGCTGCTGGCCGCGGGTGTCTCGGCGGTTGTTGGCGGGCTGGCAGTGGAGTGCCTGGCATGGCTTCACGCCCGGAGATTCCAGGGACCGTAAAAGTGGTGGTGGGTGTTTTAAATGCGGGAGGACCCCAACCTGGTGGTTGGGGTCCTCGACCTAATGATGTTCCGGCGGTGACCTACTCTCCCACACCCTCCCGGGTGCAGTACCATCGGCGCTGTGGGTCTT
>NZ_JBQQCH010000019.1:0-1271 GCF_052245515.1 Pseudarthrobacter sp. 1C304
GGCAAAGTCATATGGTCGTTGCAACGCTCTGATGGATGGAGCGTTTCATGGTCAAGTTGTTTCCTTCGAATGCCCGCACTGAGTTCGTTGACTCGGTGTGTGGCGGGATGTCGATTCTCGCTGCTTCCCGGCGTGTCGGCGCCACTCATGGGACCGGGCTGAGGTGGTGGGCACAGTCTGGCCACATGATGACTGTGAACATGGGCGCGGTTGGTGGCCTTGCGGATCCGGCACCAACGGTGGAAGGTCCGGGTTGCCGGACTTTGAATCTCGCGGAACGGGGGATGATCCAGATGGGCAGGCGCAGCGGCATGAGTTACGCCAAAATTGGCGAGCTGATTGGTCGGGACAAGTCGGTGGTCTGGCGGGAGGTGAACCGCAACACCAGCGCGGACGGGGTGTATTACGCCTCGGTCGCCCACACGAAGGCCCACCAGGCCAGACGCCGGCCCAAACCCTTGAGGCTCGTCGAGGATGAGGCGCTCTGCCGGCTGATCGGAGTGTGGATGGATGACGGGTGGAGTCCGAAACTGATCTCCTCGATGTTGGCGTTCTACTTCGCCGATGATCAGACTATGCAGGTGAGCCACGAGACGATCTACCAGGCGCTATACGTCCAAACCCGCGGGGCGCTGCGAGCAGACCTGGCTGAGAAGCTGAGCCTGAAACGCAAGCAACGCGTCCCCCACACCGCGGACCGGACAAAGAACAGCCCCTATAAGGAGGCATTCAAGATCAGTGAACGCCCGGCCGAGGTCCAGGACCGGGCCGTTCCCGGGCATTGGGAAGGCGACTTGATCATCGGCTGCGACGGGACCGCGATCGGCACCCTCGTGGAACGCTCAACCAGGTTCACGATCCTGCTGCACCTTCCCGGGGACCACACCGCTGACACCGTCGCCGGCGCGATGATCCGGGAAATGGCCAGCCTCCCGGATCACCTGCGCCGCTCGATCACCTGGGACCGCGGCACGGAACTGGCTGACTACGCCAAGATTCAGACCGCGCTCGAAACCACGCTTTACTTCTGCGACCCGCACTCACCCTGGCAGCGCGGCACCAACGAGAACACCAACCGGCTGCTGCGGTTCTGGTTCGAGAAGGGCTCGAATCTCTCCGTCCACACCCCGGAGGACCTCCGCCTGGTCGCTGCGAAACTCAACCGACGGCCACGGCCCACCCTCAACCTCGAAACCCCAGCAAACCGGCTGAACCAGCTGCTAAAAGAGGCGGCATAAACCCCCGCGTTGCTCGGACCAATTGACTTTCCC